>DASYSH010000118.1:0-5869 GCA_036003525.1 Gemmatimonadaceae bacterium
GACGTCGCATATCTCCATGCCGAATCCGCGGACGAATCGGTCAAGTGGGCGAATCGAAATGTACGAGAGGTGCTCGTGGTAGATCGTATCGTACTCGTTATACGCGATTAGATTCGCGAAGTATGGCGACTCAACGATGAGCAGCCCGGTTTCATCCAGGAGCGAATCGACGGCGCCCATGAAGCCGGAGAGGTCGTCAACATGCGCAAACACATTGGTCGCTGTGATGACCGACGCGTGGCCGAGCCGGGCGACGATCTGTCGCGCTGCGCCGGCATCGAAGAACGCACACTCCGTGGGAATGCCGCTGGCAACTGCGAGATCGACGATATTCGGAGCCGGATCTACTCCCTGGATTCGCATTCCTCTGTCTCGGAACGCTGACAAGAGCACGCCTACATTGCTTCCTACGTCTACAACGAGCGACCGCTCTGGCAATGCGAGCTTCGTCGTCACCGACGCGGCGAATCGAGCCCAGTGCGCCCGCCCGGCCGCAGTTGTTGATGATTCGTACGGGTAATCGTGTTGGTAGAGCGCCTCCGGCGCCACGACAACACCGAGCTGGGCCAGACCGCATGTCTCGCACATGTTCACCGCCAGCGGGTAGCGGGCAACCGGCGTCCCAGCGCTCCCCGCGATCCGAAAATCGTCGGCTAACGGCGTCACGCCGAGATCTAGAAACTGATAGAGGTCTGTTCCCGCGCACATCCGGCACTTCATTGTTTACCTCCACGCCTTGCACATTGAGCTCGGCGCCGACGGGACAGGAGTTGAGTGTGGAAGGAATCTATCGCGTAACTTGACGGCAATTGAGAGCGCGCACAGCGTACGCGCCAGAGACTGCCGGGGCGAATTATCGCCACACGGCGATCATCGTAAGAAGATCGGGGAGGCGGTTGCCAATGCAGGCTCGAGCAGTTCACGACGAAGCGAACGGACACCGCGCCGATGCTGCGATCGTCGTGGTTGGTACACTACCGCATGGGATTTCCACGACCGAAAACGCCGCAGAGAGTGCGGCCGGCGTCCGCTTCCAGCGCGCGGTGATTGCGACGTTGCGTCATCACGACCTTGCTGTCTCGGTTGTTTCGCTGCGCCCGGTGGTATCGTATCCGCGCTCGTCACAGGTGTTGTTTCGCGCCGCCGACGAGACGATCGAAAACGGCGTCGACGTGCGGCAAGTCGGGTTTCTTAATTTGCGGATATTGAAAACGGTAACGGCCGCCGCCACTGCGTTCGGTTCGCTTCTGCGCTGGGCGCGGGCACACCGGCATGAGCGGCGGATCATGCTGTTCTATAACGCATACAATCCATCGTGCTGGGCGGGTATCGCCGCTGCCCGAATCACTGGAAGCACTGTGATGGCGATTGTCGCTGACGTTCACGTTCCTGGATCCGGCGACGTCGGCGGTTCGCTGTTCCGCCGCATCGAACATCGCATCGCCGTCGCGGGCTTGCGTCGCATGGACGCGATTCTTCCCTTGACGCGCGCGACCGCAGAGGACTGGGCACCCGGTGTCCCGTTCCAGCAGTTCGATGGAGGAGTGCCGGATGACATGCTTTCGCTCGCGTCGAGTTCAACTGCGGCCGATCGCAAGCGTGACACCTCGACGGCGACCGGCGAAGACAACGCGTTTGTCGTTGTGTACTCGGGCCGGTTGTCGGAACTCGGCGGAATCGAGCTGCTGCTGAACGCCTTCGGTCGAATCACGGACACGCGCTTCCGTCTGGTCGTAACCGGACGCGGGGAACTCGAGTCGCTCGTTCGCGCAGCGGTCGAGCGCGATCACCGCATCCGGTATCTCGGATTCGTCGAGCGTGAACACCTCCTTGAAATTTATCAATCCGCAGACTTGCTCGTGAACCCGCACTCCACAACACTGCTCTCGGCGCGATACGTCTTCCCATCGAAGCTGCTCGAATACATCGCGAGTGGTCGGCCCGTGCTCACGACGGCCACACCCGAGATCGCGGATGAGTACAGGGACCTATGCTCGGTGATCGCGGTTGAGTCAGCAGACGCAGTAGCGGGAGATATCCAGCGGATCGCTCGCGAGCCGGAGTCCACTCGCCTCGCGCGCAGTGCGGCCGCGCGCCAAACAGTCATCGATCGTCGCGGCTGGGCAATCCAGGGCGACCGCCTCGTGTCCTTTTTAGTTGAACAAATGGAGCGTCGGGGGATTTAGCCCGGGCCGCTCGAGCAGGGCGTCGAACGACGCGCGGAATTCATCATCAGTCGCGCGCGCGACGTGCTCGAGATAGCTCCCCTGCTCTGCTACGCCAGGCGGCGCAAAATACAAATTCGTCTCGTTGAACAGCACGATCGCGGGAGTGCCACAGTAGTAAGCGAAGTGCATCAGGAGGCTGTCGGCGCCGATGTACAGGTCGGACCGACGAATCAGCGCGACAGCCTCGTCCAGCGTCGTGCCCACGTGATGGCCGTCAACTCGACTCGCTAGCGCTCTGTGTTCCTGCTCGGGATCGATCAGTTGTATTTCGATATCGCGCGCCTTCAGCGATGAGACGAGGACCGACAGTATCCGGGACGGCATTGATTTTTGACGTACGCGTGACGCCGGGTTGATTGTCACGCGGCGCGGCGGCGCAGACAGCACGCGTGCAGGCTCAAGCGCGATCTGTTGATTGAAGACTGTTTGCAACATTGAACGCCTGTCCTCATACACGTTCGCCACGCGCTTCGGCTCGAACAACGTCACTCCGGGAAATCGCAGCAGCGCGCGGCTCCGCGCATCATCGTGCTCGAGAATCAGTGAGTCGCCGGCGCGAACCCACCTCGCCATGCGGCGCCTGAAGGTGATCGCCTCGCGCACTGCCGCCATTACTCCACGCATCCGCACGTCATAGAACGCCGGCACACTATCGAATTCGACGGAGACCGGGATGTCGAGTCCCGGAAAAAATCCTGCGATTTGCGCCGTGTGCGCGCTGCCGACGATCGCGATCCCACTCCGGTCGCGCAACCGCGACAGAAGCGTCAACGAGATCAAATTGTCGCCGTACGACAGCAACGAAATATGATGAATCACCGTGGCTCCCTGGAAACGGAACGCGCTGCAAAAGAATATTCGTCGGCATTGGGATTCAACAGGCGGCGCCTGTATGTTTGGACATGACTCCAGCGAGATTCCGGCTCCGCAGGGTTGCTTCTTCCCTGGGCCTCTTCGCCGTCGTGCTCTCAGCGATGACGCTCGTGAAGATCATCCATTTCCGCACGTCGTCGATGAGCGACAGCTGGGTGCGGGCCGCGCTCGTGTTCCTGCTGATCGCCCTCGCGACGGCGACCGCGTCCATCGTGCAGCTTCGCCGACCGGAACCGTCGCGATGGATGGCAGTGTGTCTCGCGGCAGTCGGCCTGATTGCAGCGCTCGTTCTCCCGGGGCGCATTCTCCGCTGGGCGAAGAACGGCGAAGAAGGATGGCCGCTGTCGGGGATGATAGATCGATGGAACCTTGCGCCAACCGACGAGCGAATCGCGTTCGCAATTCGCGTCGCCGCGTCCGAGAGCGAGGACTATCGCCTCAAGCACGGAGCGCTGCCGGCGAATGCTGCCGAACTTGAGTCCGGCGTCCGCCCGTCTGTCGTGCGCGATGTTGCAGTGCGCGTGGCGACAGCCGGCGACACGATGCCGCGGGTGATCGGCACACTGAGCGGGCGCACATGCACGCTGAGGCTGGTGCCCGGTTCCGAGCAAGCAAAGTGGAATCATGAGTTCGCCGATGCTGATTGCGCTGACTCGAGAGACGGGGACAAGACCCCAGCTCCGGCCGCAGTATCACGACCGATGCCAACGGCGGGGACTTCTGTTGACGCGGGCGGCACGCCCCCTTTCGGATCATGGCTGCAGTATCGCGGTGACGAGGGACGGCATGGTTCGACCGGGGAGACCGCGCTCACAGTGAAACTGGCGGGCTGGCAGGCCCACCTGTGGGGCGAGGGGCGAAGCACGCCGAGCATCGTTGGCAACATCGTCTTGATCGGTGCACACGGAAGTGGAGTGCTCGATGCGCGCGATAAGGAGTCGGGGCGGCTGCTGTGGCGCGCGCGCGAACCGAATTGGGTCCATCAAGACGTCGTCAGCGACGGGCGAATCGCGGTTATCGGTTTTGGCGACAATCAGCCGTCGAAGTATCGCCTCGCGCCGAGTGGAATTTCAGCCAGAGACTTGAAGACGGGGGTTCTGCTTTGGCGCAGGCTGACTCACGGGTCGGAAATGACGTCGCCGGTGATCGCCTCGAGTATTGTGGTCGCCGGAACATCCGATGGTGAAATCGTCGCCGTCGATCTCGCGAGCGGCAAACTACGCTGGGAGGGAACGGTGCCCGGCGGCGTGGTGATGGCGCCTCCCGCACTGCGTGGAGATACAGTCTTTTTTTCCGCCGACCCGTCAACTGTTTGCGCTGTTTCCGTCGCCACCGGCCGGCATCTCTGGTGCACGAGTGTCCCGAACGCGTTCAAATTCGGACATTCTGCGGTCACCGTTCAAGGCGGATCGCTGTTCGCGACCTCGACCCGCCCCACCGGCATTTTGGAACAGATGTTTCGCCGCGACTTTCAACCGAAGGCGCTTTTGGACGGCTGGTTCAATATTGACGTGCCTTTCCTCGGGCCGGCGCTGCCTCCGGGTGCGCTCGACGTTCATCAGGAGCTCATCGCGCTGTCTACCGCGACTGGTGAAATCCAATGGCGCACGCCACTGGGACATGGAGGAATGCCGGAGGGCCACACATCCGGAACGGCTGTTGCGATCGCCGGGAGTTCCGACCTCGTGGTGCTCTCACCAGCCGCCCATGCTGTGTTTCGCATTCGCGCCGCCGACGGACGCATTGTGTGGCGAAGCGACATCGGCGGGCGCGCGCGTGGTCCCGTGCTTATCGTCGGCAGCCATGTCATCGTTCTGCGCGCGGACGCGTGGATGCAGGTGATCGACGTCGCGACCGGAGCGCTGGGATGCCGAATGCAATTGCCGCACGGGGCCGACCGGGCTGGACCCGCTCTTTCCGGTGGGTTGGCGGTATACGCAGACGTTGAAGGGGCGGTATACGCGGTTGACGCCGAGCAACTGTCGCGCTGCAGCGCTAACCTGACGTCGCTCCCCGACGCGTCGGCTCGCAATTGAGCGTAGCCGAGATAAGATCGCAGAGCTCGCCGCATTTGGCGCGCTCTGAAAAATATTCCTGAACCACCGCCCTGGCGCGCGCGCCCGTCGCCGGCATCAAAGACGCGCCATCGCCGACGCATCGTCGCAACAACGCGGCGAACCCCGCCGCATCGCCATGCTCGATCCGCCAGCCGATCTCGTGCTGCGCAATCACTTCGCCTGCATGTGAGACCGCCGGACCGATGAATACCACGGGCCGCGCAACCGCCATCGCCGCATAAAATTTTGATGGGTGAACGATGCCGACCATGTTGTCGCCCTGCGTCACGACCTGAACGTCGGCGGCCGAGAGCGAATACTTGATCCGCTCGAGCGGCTCGTACGGCAGCGAGAGAATCGAGGCACCGGCGACGGCCTCGACCCGCGACTTTCGAATTCCACCGCCCACGAACACGAACACGAACCGCGGATCGTCGCGGAGCAGGACCGCCGCGTCCACCAGCGTCTCGATCGGATTCGATGGCCCATGATTACCGGCGTGCATCACGACGAACCGCGAACCCAGATTGTGCGCGGCCCGAAACGGATTCTCAATTCGATTGGTCGGCTCGATGAGCCGGTCGTGCGACCAGAGTGGAATCGCCGAAAGTTTATCCGCGACATTCCGCTTGCGGTTGACGCGCTCGGCCATGAAGCGATCCGGCACGATCACATTTCGCGCGCGCTTCAGCACGGTGCGGTTCGCAAGAT
>DASYSH010000119.1:0-6518 GCA_036003525.1 Gemmatimonadaceae bacterium
GATGAACACGTTGAGCGCCGTCACGGCGCCGAGCAGGATCACCCTCGAGAACTGATCGGAAATCTGGAAGCGGCCGTAGCCCGCGACATCGCCAACGGTCGCGATATCGAAATGATGCGTGACGAGAATCACGGAGAACACGAACTGGCCGATCGCGGTGAAGCCTGCGACGAGCGCGATGCGCCGGTCGAATCGCAGGCACGTGCCCACGAGCGCAACGAAATACGTGTCGAACGTCAGCCGGTTGTTCAGCAGAATCATCGGGTTCACCGCGAACGCGTACAGCAGCTGCGTCAGCGATATGAACGAAACGTCGAACAAGCTCGTCGCCATCGGCAGCCAGCGCTGCCGCCGGTCGCGAGACACCATCCACAAAATTCCCCAGGAAAGCGCGAACGCGGCGAACGTCACCGCGAAGCCGATCCAGTGCAGCTCGCGCCCCATGCGCCACGCCTCGAGATTGCCGGCGATCGGGACGAGCAAGAGCACACCCGTTACCGCGACGCGGATTTTGGCGATGACCAGCTCGCCATCTTTCCCCGCGTCGAGCATGATTTCGTCCGGGCGTTTCCAGAACGGGCCGGTCGTCGGCTCGGTGATCGGCTCTTGCATGGTCAGCTAATCTGCCGGCCCGACCACGCGATTGCGACCGCCTTTTTTTGCCCTGTATAAATTTGAATCAGCTTCGGCAATTAGTTCCGATGCCGTGTGATTCTTTTCATCAGTCCAGCTCGTGACGCCGATGCTGACGGTGAGTCTTGCCGGCGCACTGCGGCCGTCTTTCCAAGCGAGCATGAGCGGCTCGCTCTCGATTGCCTCGCGGATCGCGTTCATCCGCGCGATAGCCTGGTCCGTCGGACTGTCCGGGAGCACGACCACGAACTCTTCGCCGCCGTAGCGCGCGACGAGATCGGTGCGGCGCACGGCCAGCTCGAGTGTTTGCGCGACCTGTTTCAGTGCGCGATCGCCGGCGGCGTGGCCGTGCGTGTCGTTGAACTGCTTGAAATGATCGACGTCGATCATCGCGACGGCGAGCTGAGTCTCGTGCCGAGCCGCGCGCGCCAGCTCGTTGCGCAGAAAATCGTCGAGGAATCTCCGGTTGTGCACACCGGTGAGCGCATCGGCCGTCGATAACTTCCGCTGCTTTTGAATACCCGCGACGATGAACACGTTCAGCGCCGTTGCGGTCGCGAGCAGCACGACCCGTGAGATCTGATCCGACCACGCGAACCGTCCGTAAAACTCGTCGACGGCGAGCGCCGCGGCACCGGAGTGCGCGAGCACGAACAGCACGGAGCCGATCCACTGCGCAATTGCGACGAGTCCCGCGATCAGCGCGATGCGCTTGTCGTAGCGCAGGCAGGTGGCGCCGAGCGCGAGAAAGTACGTGTCGAACGAAAGCCGGTTGTTGGTGAGCACGACCGGCCCGACGAGCAGCCCGTACAGGATCAGCGTGAGCGTGATGAACGAAACGTCGAACAGGCTTGTGGCGAGCGGCAGCCAGCGCTGGCGCCGGTCGCTGATGACGAGAAAATAAATCCCGACGGATAGCACGCACGCGCTCGCCGTGACGACGAATCCGATGAAGTGCTGCTCGCGTCCTTCGCTCGCTGCGGTGATGATGTCGGCGAGCGGGACGAGGAGAAGAACGAATGTGAGCGCGACGCGGATTTTCGCGATGAGCAGCTCACCGTCTTTCCCCGCGTCGAGGAGCGATTGCTCGGGGCGGTCCCAAAAACCGGGAGGCCCCTCGTGCGATTTGGGCGATTCCATGGCCCCCAAATCTGCACGAGCGGCCCCCCGGTCACCATCGCCGCCGCCGAAGCGTTACGGCCGCCCGCTCACTCCGGTGCCGACGTGGAGGTCGTTGTTCAAATCATGGATGTCGCGCACGCGCATGGCATCGCGCTCGGCCGCCTCCTTGTCCTCCTTGCTCCCCACGACGCCCGCGAGCGTGACCGTCCCGTGCTTCACGAGAATGTGAATCGCGTAGTTGCCGATCGGCTCCTGTCCGTAGAACGGCGCGCCAGTCCAGCGCGTGTTGCTGAATTCGCCGAACGTGTGGAACCCGTCGCCCCACGGCGACATACGCGTGTGCTCCGAAGCGGCCACCTCCTCGGGTGTCCCGTACTTCGAGAGGAACTTGTCGCCGTAAATCGCGGTGAACACCTCGTGCCGCATCCGCTCATCCGTCGTGCTGATCGGCGCGACTTCAATTTTGTTGTCGACGCGCAAGCTGACGCTCTTGTCAGTCGCGATCGCATGCTCGGCGTGCTTCTTCGTGTCCTCCGACGTCACATAGCCGGCGAGTGTGACGCTGTGATCCGGATTGACCTGAAAAGTTATGAGGTCGAACACGCCGTATTCTGGGAGCGCGCGCAGGTCCTGACGGACTGCGGTCGCTTCGTCCTGCACCGACTGTGCGCGCATCGTGTGCGCGCTCGTGAGTGAAATCGCCGCGCCGAGTGCAGCGGCCGCGGAGTATCTGGCAATCTGGCGTAACATGACTCGGTCCTCGCGTTGAGAGATTGTCCCGGTGGATGGACAGATAGCCACGCCACCGGCGCTTGAATCGAAGATGATTCGATATGAAAAGCGGACAATCGCCCAGATGAACTAGCGCGGATCGCGGGGGAACCGCATACGAACTAGTTCGGACGGCTGGTCGAATCGAGTGCCTGAAGACCGCGCAGCACCGACTGCGGGGCGAGAAACGCGGAACCGTGACGCATGCGTGGAGCATGCAGTGAATCGGTGAACGGCTCGAAATGCTCGAAGTCTTTCGTGCGCACGGCGCCGTAGCGGCCGCGCGTGTACTCGTCGTAGTAGACGTACGACCAGTCAGACGTCTGCAAAACGGATGGTCCCTCGGTGTCCTTCGAGGTGAACGAAGGCGACGCGGGGCCGTACGGTCCGGTCGCATGTTCGCTCGATGCGATCCGGAGGTTGCGCGTCTGCACCGGATAAAACGTCTCGTCCTTCATGACGAGGTAGTACCGATTCCCGCGCTTGGTGATCGTTCCATCGATCGCACAGAACCCGCCGTCGTAGAGCAGCGCGGCGCGCGAGTACGTCTTGAAATCTTTCGTCGTCACGTAGTACAGGCGATGGTCGGCGCGGCCACGCGAAGTCTTTTGCGCGACGCTGTCGGTCCCGGGAAAACGTCCGGGGATCGACGTCGCCCACACGATCACGTATTCGCGCTTGACGTCGTCGTAAAACAGATCGGGCGCCCACGCGTTGAGCGCGTTCGGCTCGTGATCCATCACGCCGACACGCGTCTGCTCCGACCAGTGAATGAGATCTTTCGAGTGCGCGACGCCGATGCCGTGGTCGGTCCATGCGACGGTCCATACCATGTGAAACATTTTGTCGGGACCGTAGATGATGCTCGGGTCGCGCATCAGCGCGGCTTTCGAATTCCAGTCCTGCCACCCGATGCCGTCGCCGGTGATCGCCGGCGTGATGACCGACTTGCCGTTGTTGAGTGCGGACCAGGTAATGCCGTCCGCGCTCCACGCGAGATGCACGCCATCATCGCCTTGCCGCGGAAATATGAGAAAAGGTAGGCGGGGCGGTCGGGGCCGAAGGCCGAAGGCGGAAGGGCGACACTGCGTGCGTGGCTGCACGCTCCAACGGCAAGCGCGAGAAGAATCGTGACGCCTTCTCGCGCTCGCCGTTGCAAACCCTCGAGCGTCATCAGATCGTCGGACGCTTCAAATGAACGTCCGTGTGGATCTGGAACTGATGTGCGACCGAAAGGATCTTGTCGTCGTTGTACAGCTGGCCCACGATTGTCGCGCAGATCGGCTGCGGCTTTAGCTCCGGCGAAGGAGCGGCCGCCGCGCCGCCACGTCCACCGCCGCCGCCGCCCTGCTGCGGAACGTCGAACTTGTACTGCACCACCGCGCATGGATGACCCGTCGACGAGTTCGCGCCCACATCGGCGTTCGGATTCGCGATGAACATATCGATGTCCTTCATGTACTCGGCCCACTTCGTCGTGAGGATCAGGCGGCGCCGCTGTCCCTGCATGTATTCGAGACCGGTCGTGCGGCGTCCGTTCACGAAGCGCGGATTCCAGTCCGATCCAGCGAGCGGATTCGGCGGCGGAACCGGCGTACCACCAGCAGCAGCGGCGGCTGCTGCGCCACCGCGGCCGCCACCGCCACCGCCGCGACCCGCGGGCTCGGGAAGATTATTGAGATCGAGTCCGATTTCCTTCGCCTTGATTTGCACGAAATAATCGAAGGCTGCGGCCTCTTCGACATTTAATGCGCCGCCGTTCGCGCCCGAAACCGTCGGGCGAGGCCCGACGTCGACCGGGTTCATGCCGAGTTCCTTGAGCTTGTCGACGAACTCCTTCGGCGCCTGTGGATCGACGCCAACGCGCACTGATGCGAGTTTGAGATTTCGATCGAAGTTGAACGGCGTCGTAACCGTGGACGGATCTTTTTCGTCGACGCCGTGAAACGCGTTGAAGACCATCGCCGCATCTTCGACCGTGCGCGTGATGGGTCCGACGCGATCCATCGACCAGCCGAGCGCCATGCCGCCCGCGCGACTCGTGCGGCCGAAGGTGGGACGCAACGCGCTCAGGCCGCAGCGCGACGTTGGCGAGACGATCGAGCCGGACGTCTCCGTGCCGATTCCGAAGGCGACGCATCCCGCCGCTGTTGCGGACGCCGGGCCGGCCGACGAACCGCTCGAGCCAAGCGAAATATTCCACGGATTGTTCGTGCGGCCGCGCGACCATTGATCGCCCTGCGCGAACAGGCCTGTCGCGAGCTTTGCAATGAGAACCGCGCCGGCATCGCGCAGGCGCACGACGACTTCGGCGTCGTTGTCGATGATGCGTGTCTCGAAGTCTTTCGAGCCCCATGTCGTAACGGCGCCCTTCACGGCGAACAGGTCTTTCACCCCGTACGGCAAGCCGTGCAGTGGACCGCGATATTTTCCAGCCTGGATTTCCGCGTCGGCCTGTTTCGCTTCGGCGCGTGCGCGGTCTTCGAGAATCGTCACAGCGCAGAGCAGGATCGGATTGAGCCGCTTGATCCGGTTGAGATAAATCTCTGTGAGCTGCATCGACGTGATTTTCTTCGCCTTGAGCAGCGCGGAGAGACGATGCGCGGGAAGAAACGCGATCTCGTCCGGATCGGTCGGCACGGCGCCATTCCATTTCTCGACCGTGAACACGGCGCGATCGAATACGTGCGGTCCCTGTTCTTTGACCAATTTTTGCAAGTATGCTCCCGTTCCGCCGGGATATGGCTGGAACTGCACGGCTGGGAATTCCGCGTTCTCGAGCGGAACGGGTGGAACCTGCGCTTGCTGACCGCGTCCGCCGCCGGCGCCCGGTGCGGGCGCGGCAGCTCCGCCCGCTCCCTGCGCGCTTGCGCCCTTCGCGCCGAATGCGGTCGCCGCCGCGGCGACGAGTGAGAGAAACATGAATTCGCGGCGGTCGATTCCCGCTTGCTCCTCGTCGAAGTCTTGTCTGTTGAGATCGGACTCGACTTGGTCGAGTAGTTCTTCTGGCGTTGCCATGGAATCCTCTGAGGCGGGGCGAACGGGAGGGGAGCGGTGGCTAATTGACTACCAAGGGCGGGGTGCATCAAGTACGCGGCACTTCAACTGCAAGTTGAACCGTTAACCACCAACTGCTGGTCGGTTGACCAAGGTATGAAAATCAGTCCCGCCTTCGAACAGTTCACGTTTTTCCCATCCGATAGCTAGAAATAACTCAGCCAAGCGTCACGCCGCCGCGCCTTCACCCCTGCGAACCACCGGCATAGCGGGTACAACGCCACCACCACCACAATCCACCAGAAATACACCGCTGGTAACGGCAGCCCCCACCCCGGCGGCCGCGCGAACGGCACGCTGCCAAGATCCGGCGACTCGAACATCCAGTGCACCGCGCCATTCTGGTAATAACAAATCGCCGTCGCGATCAGATGGATGAGCGTCAGATGCAGTACGTAGTAGAACAGCGGCACCTTTCCGAATGTGAGTGCCGGCCGCAAAATCGCCGGCGTCCGGGCATCCACCGCGCGCAAGAATAGCAGCGCCGGTCCGAGCGTCATCAGCAGAAAAAGCAGCGACGGCGGATATTTGTTCGTGTTGAGAAATGAAAGCACGGTATGCACCGCCGAACTCTGCGTGCTCCACCTGACCGGATCGCCGTACAGATTCGTCGCGCGGAGCACGACAAATGCCACGATGAGGGCGAGCCCCGTGTTCAGCAGAAATTTCTTTCGGCGTCCCGGCGTCCATTCGAAGATTTGGCCGAGCCCGAATCCTGCCGCGGTCACTCCGATCCACGGGATCAGCACGTACGCCGCGAACACGACGTGCGTCTTGTCCGAGTACACTACGCCCGGCGAATGCAGGATCGTCCACAGTGGCGCGAACGTTCCGAATGCCGCGGGCGCTATCGAGTCGAGCAAATTGTGTGTTAGAATCATGACCACGCCGATCGCGGTGATGATGCGAACCGGCAGATACACCAGAAGCGAAAG
>DASYSH010000120.1:0-4055 GCA_036003525.1 Gemmatimonadaceae bacterium
CCCAGCAACAACCTGATCTGCCGCGGATCACTCATATGCTCGCGAGAACCCGCTCGATACAACGCATGAGACCGATTCTGGCGTTCACGGCGATTCTGTTCGCCGCATGCAGCAACGGCGATGCCGGCGTTTCGCAGCCCGCGCCAACAGTCCCCGTTCTCACGAGTCTCGGCGTCAGCGCCCCTTCGAACACAATTGCGGTCGGCGGGACCATGCAGCTTTCGACGGCGCCGGTCGATCAGAGTGGCGGATTTTATCCGGTGAACGTGACGTGGGGATCGTCGAGCAACTTCGTCGCGACCGTCACGCCGGGCGGATTCGTAAAGGGAATCGCAGGCGGCCAGACGTACATGTTCGCCCACGGCGGCGATCTTTTCGACAGCACGCTGGTTACTGTCGTGACCGCGTCGTATCCGTCGAATGCGTTTGTCTACATGCTGCCGCAAGCATACTCGCCGACTCAGACCGACATCGCGCGCGGAGGCACGGTGCAGTTCATCTTTCCCTCGACGGCGCACAATGTGTTCTTCGTCGCGGCGCCGGGTGCGCCGACGGACATTCCAGGGGAAGTGTCGAGTCAGACCGTATCGCGAACGTTTGCCGTGCCGGGCTCATTTACCTACAATTGCACCATCCACCCTGGCATGACGGCTACGATCATCGTTCACTAGGATCGCGCGATGCTGGCTCGTTCGGCGCGGAACGGAATCGTGATGTTTCTGAGCGCCGCGACGTTCGCGGGGGGATGCCGCGTATTCCATAATGTCGTCGGGTTGGCGCAGGTCGTGAGCGACGACACTCCGCTGGAACCCGCTCCCGAGACACCCGATGGAAGTCCCGTGGTGGTGCTCTCCGTGCGCGATACAATTCTCGCCGTGGGCGACACCGAGACCATCACCGGCACTCTTTATGTTGCGCCGGTCACGCGTTATTCGGTGCCGACCGGAACGTTTGCGCAATATTCGCAGCCGACAGCGGTGTACATGGACACGACCGAGCGCATGGCCACCCATGACATTGTCATCGTCGGCATAAACGGCGCGCGAATCACCGCACGAGCGCCGGGCCAAGCCGACATCATCGTATCAGGCCTGCTCGGCCCCTACGTGGTCGGGTCGAACCTGCGGATCACGGTTCGCCCCTAGCCGCCGGCGGGCCCGCGCGCTCAGGGCCGCGCGACCGCACTCCAAATCAGCGGCTGCGTCGCCATCGACTGGCCGCGATATTGCGGACGGAACCCGTAAAGCACCGCGTGTCCCTTCCCGACCGAGACGTCGACCATCGCGGCCTTGCCGTTCAGTTTCGCGCCGCCGAGGAGCCACCCGGAGAGCAGCGGATCACCCGCGGCCTGATACGTCGCGACCGCGGTCGCGCGAGAGGGATCGGTGATCTCGAATGCCGGACTGTTCTCGAACCACACGGCGGGAACCGGCGCAGTCATTCTCGATGCGAGCGGATGATCGCGTTTGATTTCGACCGCTAGAATCGACCCGGGCGCGTAGAAATCGGTGTTGCGCACGCCGGCGAGAATATTTTTCACGGGCAGTTTGAAATTCTCGATCGCGTAGTTGCTCGCCTCATTGAATGCGAGCACGGTGCCGCCGTTTTCGACGAACGCCGAGAGTGCTGCGGCGCCCGCCGTGCCGAGTCCACCCTGCAGCGAGTCGGGATAATTCTGTCCGGGACCTCGTGTCATTTGCGCCGCATTCTGATCGGTGAGAATGATCACGTCGAAATGCGCGTTGAGATTCCCGGCGCGCACGTCCTTATCGACAATCGACGTGAACGGAATGCGATTCACATCGAACAGCCAGCGCGTCCATCCTTCGTCCATCGCATTGCCGCTGTATGGACGATAGATGGCAATGCGGCGCGCGTGCGCGTCACTGAGCCCCGGCACGGTGAACTTCGGTTCTTCCATCGGCACGATCGGCGCGGCGCTCGCAACCGGAGCCGCGGCAACGGTCGCGATGTCGACGCCGAACAGCAGCGGCAACGTCTGCGCGGTGACATCATACGGCCTGATCGGCGGACCGCCGGGATACTCGTGCAGGTTCGGATATTTCTGCCGCTCGAGCACGGACTTCGCATAGCCGCCCATAGGCTGCGATGTGAGCACGACATACGATCCCGCGGGATAGGTCGTGCCGTTCGCGGCCACCGGCGCGCTGCTCGACCGGACCTCGACCTGACCATGCTGCAGCGTCCAGATCAGTCGCTGCACGGCCTGCGGGTCCGCCTGCGTCCGCGGTATCACGAACGCGGCGGGCACGCTGTCGTGCGTCCACGGATGATCCGCGGCAAGCGCGCGGTCACCGAGCGCCGCGTAACTCTCGAGCCACGCGCGGCGATCGCGCGCGGCTTCATTCAGCATCGCCCAGCTCGCGCTCACTTGATATGCGACGATGTCGCCGTAGCTCCACCGACCGCCGGGCCAGAGCGCCGGAAAATTCCATGTGACCGTTTTCGCTTCGTATCCGCGCGCCGCGCCGAGCGAGTTGAACGGAATGTCGATCGGTGTCGCGAGCGCGGCGCTCGCGGTTTCGGTGAGGATGCGCACGCCGCGGTGATACAACGAGTATTGGCGCGCCGGCGACCACTGATCGTACGCCGCATTGTATGCGATTCCCGTTTTTCCCTCGGCGATCATGCGCCAGCCGATCGCCATGCCCATCGAGTTAGTGCCGGCCGTGAGAATCGGGTCGATGTTCGGATCGAGCGGATCCATGTACGGCGGCAGAAAGATTCTGCCCGCGTTCGATCCCTGCTGGTGAATGTCATTGACGATCTGCGGATCCCACGGTGTATAGAGCGAGTCCACCGTGTAACGCGTCTCGGGCTGCGTGAACGCGTACCAGTCGCGGTTGTCGTCGTGACCGACGTAATGATTGTAGATCTCCGGCGGCGATGTTCCCTCGGATTTGGTGCCGAGCGTCGCGCGGTACCAGTCGCCGACGATGTCGACACCGTCCGGATTCTGCGACGGCACGAGGATGATGATCGTGTTCGCAAGGATCGCGCGCGCTTCGGGCGTGTCACCCCGCGCGAGGCGGTCGGTGAGCACGAGCGGCGTGGTGAATCCGCCGGACTCGGTCGAATGGATCGCCGACGTGATCAGGATGACATTCTTCCCCGCCGCGAGCAGATTTTCCAGCTCGTCTTTTCCACGAATCCGCGGATTCATGAGTTTGCGCTGGATCATCTGATATCGATCAAGATGTTTCAGCGTCGCGGAATCGGAGATGAACACGGCGAGGAACGGACGGCCGAGTGTGGTCTTGCCGAGTTCGTGGACTTGAACGCGCGGACTCGTCTTTTCGACTGCGCGGAAGTAGTCGGTGATTTGTTTCCACGACGGCAGATGACGGTCGGCGCCGGGCTCGTAGCCGAGGATGCTGGCCGGAGTTGGCACGGCGGGTTTCTGCGCGGGAAGCGGGGCGGCGATGAGGGCCAGCGCGAGGGCGAGCAATTGGTGGCGTTTCATGGATCGAAACCTACGACTGTTTTCGGTTTTGAGTAATCGCAACAAAAGGTATGCGTTAACGGCTGTCAATTATTGGGTGTTGAACTAACGGCGACGGGACAGGTCGAGCGCGATTCTGCGCCCTGATCTGTCCCGTCGCCGTTAGTTCACCACTCAGCAATTGCGACCGTTAACACATCCTTTTGTTTGCCATTACCGAAAACTGTCGTTGTCTTCTATTTAGTGACGCCCTGGAATGTCGGAGTGTACCCCGGCCAAATCTGCGCCGAGTTCGCCAGCCGCTTCGCCACGATCTCGGCGAGCACATCGCGGTGGTCGATAGTCACCGGAACATCCTGGCCATCCTGCAAATTCGGCTGCGCGAGCGCCGGAAAATTCTTCGTCAGCACTTTGCCGCCCGCGATGTTGTGGCCCATGGTGAACATCACACCGCCGCGGCCGTGATCGGTTCCCTGATTGCCGTTCTCGCGCACGTTGCGGCCGAACTCGCTCATCGCCACGAGCGTGACGTTGAACGTGCCGTTGCCCTGCAGGACATCCGCCCAGAACGCGCCGATCGAATTCGAAAAGT
>DASYSH010000121.1:0-2030 GCA_036003525.1 Gemmatimonadaceae bacterium
CAACATTGCGGAGTTCGATCAGCGGTGTCGTGATGGTGCGCGACAAGCTCCAGGCGACGATGAGGGCCACCGCGAGCGCGACCACGCCCGCGAGCGTCACCGCATTTTGCGCGTCTGAAATGGTGTTCGCGAGCGACACGAGCGGCATCGACACGCGCGCGATGCCGCGCGGCGTCCGCACTGCGACGTACAGCTGATCGTCGCGATCCGACGCGCTCGGCCTCGTCGCCACGCCGATTCCTGCATCTCCATTCGCGGCGATGACTTCGGGACGCCGGGCGTGATTTTCCAGCTTCGCCATTCCTTCGCGATCGAAGTCCGCGTCGCCGACGACCACGCCGTCGGGACGTATCAGCGTCACGCGATGTCCGAGCGCGCGGCCGTCGGCGTGCGCGAGGTCGAACGGATCCACGCCATTGGTCCAGTGGGTGGCGACCACGTGCGCCTCGCGCGCGAGACCGGCGACGGCTTCGTCCTGGAGACGCGCGCCGAGCTGACGGTCGACGAGATACACCATCACCAATACGTGCACGCCGACGACGGCGAGCGCACCGAGCAGAACGCGGTTGGTGAGCTTCATTCTTCTATTTTACGCGCGTATCAGGGATCACGCGCGGTCGGCGCCTTCATGCGGTAGCCGAATCCGCGGACGGTCTCGATGAGCGATCCCGCGGGCTCGAGTTTCGTCCGCAGGCGCTGCACGTGCATGTCGACGGTGCGGGTCTGGATGTCCGGCGCCGCCTCCCACACCGTTTCGAGCAGGTGCGTGCGCCCGAGCGTGCGTCCACGGCGTTCGGCGAGTGCGCGCAGCAGGCGGAATTCGGTCGCGGTGAGTTCGACTTCCTTGTCGTTGACCCAGACGCGGTGCGCCGAGCGGTCGATGCGCACCGGGCCCGTGACGAGCATGTCGCCTGCGTCGGGTGTCGAATGCACGCGGCGAAGAATCGCGCCGACGCGCAGCACCATCTCCTGCGGACTGAACGGCTTCGTGAGATAGTCGTCGGCGCCCAGAGACAGCCCGCGAATACGATCGACTTCCTCTTTGCGCGCAGTGAGCATCATCACCGCGATGCCGCGCGTCGCGTCGTCATGCTGGAGTTCCCCGAGCACTTCGAACCCTGACATGCCCGGCAGCATGAGATCGAGCACGATGAGCGCCGGATGCTCGCGGCGCGCGATCGTCAGCGCGTCCGGACCGGCGGCCGCTGAACTGACGCGATAGCCTGCCTTGGCGAGATGATAGACGACGAGCGCGACGATATCCGGCTCATCGTCGACGACGAGGATCCGTTCGCCGGGCGCGGCCGTGGCCGATGGCGCGGTCAACTGCCGGCGCCGCTGACGCGGCGCATGATGGCTCCGACGAGCAGGTCGATCGCGACCGTATTGTGTCCGCCGCGCGGAACGATCACGTCGGCGTAGCGCTTACTCGGCTCGACGAACTGCAGATGCATCGGTTGCACCGTGGTCAGGTATTGATCGAGGATTTCTTCGAGCGGACGGCCGCGTTTCTTCATGTCGCGGCGGATCCGGCGGATGACGCGCACGTCGGACTCGGTGTCAACGAATGCCTTCACGTCGCAGCGCGCCCGCACGCGCTCGTCAATGAAAAGAAGTATGCCATCGATGACGACAACATCCGACGGCGCGACCCGTTCCGTGCGCTCTTCCCGAAGATGCGTGACGTAGTTGTAGACCGGCTTTTCAACAGCTTCCCCCCGCGAAAGTGCTTCGAGGTGCGATACCAGCAGATCGAAATCGAACGCATCGGGATGATCCCAGTTCACGCGGCGGCGCTCGTCGAGCGACATCTCCGTGTGATTGCGGTAGTACGCATCCATATCGATGAACGCCACCGACGCCGGCGCCAGCGCCTCGGCGATCTTGCGAGCCACCGTGGATTTCCCCGATCCGGACCCGCCCGCGATGCCGATAATCGTCGGCTTCATCGCGCGGCGCTGTACGAATTCGGCACGGAGGAAAGCTCCTGATTTGTCACGAAAAAGAGAAGTTGAATGGTGTCACGGTTG
>DASYSH010000122.1:0-8792 GCA_036003525.1 Gemmatimonadaceae bacterium
GACTTATCCGCCGGCACGAGCGCCACTACTGCCCTTCGCTCCCGAACCGTTTTCAATTTGTCGCCAAGATCGTGAAAGAGTCCCGCGAGTTGCTGGTGCACCGCGATGTCGTACGGGTCGATGTACAGCGCGCGATCGAGCGCATCGGCGGCGCCCGCTTTGTCGCCCGATTCCGTGCGCAGCTTCGCGAGCTCGAGGTGCGCCGGGTAGTCCGTCTCATTGTGCAGCACATATTGCGAGAGCGCGTCCGCGGCGCGCTTCGAATCGCCCTTCGCCGCGTATAGCTGCGCGAGCCCGGCATACGGACCATCGGCGCCGCCGTACTCCGGAAACAATGCGCGCGCGCGCTCGAGCAGCACGATCGCCGTGTCGGTCATCCCCGCTCTCGCGAGCGTAACCGCGGCGAGAATCTGGAGGCGATAGCTGCGCGGCAGCGCATTCGCCTGCGCGAGCATTTCGGCTGCCGGCGTTTCCGTGCCGACCCGCAGCGAGTCCTTCAGCGCGGCGAGCGGACCCGCGTACCGCTCACGCAGGTATGCGTCGAATTTTTTGTCGAACGCCTTCGGATCCATGCCGAGCACTTTCTTGAACACGTCATCGGTCGTGTGCCCCGCCTTGTACTCGAGCAGCATTTGCAGAAGCCCTTTCTCTCCGTAGTCTCGCGCGATGAGATCGCAGACCAGCGACGCCTGATGGTACGAAAGGATCACCTGTTCCGGATATGCGGGACGCATGAAGCCGTCGTTCATCCGGCTCACGGGCACGAGCTTTCCGGCCGTGAACGCGTCGAGAAACTCGACGGTCACATTCGAGCCCCAGCCGGGCCGCGCATGGTGCTCCTCGTAGACCGACAGTCCTTCCGACAACCATCGCGGCACGTGCTGATCCGTGAGGCCGAGCGTAAACGTGTGGGCCAGCTCGTGCCAAACCGTGGAACCCCAGTTGAACGGGCCTGCGTCTTTCGCGGCCGGCGAGTCGAACGCGAGCGTCGTACCGAAGCTCACGCCGAGCGCGCCGAGGCCCGCGAGGCCGACCGTGCGAACCGAGAAATCCGCGTGGCTCTTGTATACCTCGACACGGATCGGCGGCTTGGGCGTGAACTGGTAGCGATCGTGAAATGTCGTGTACGCGCGCTCGAGCAAATCGCGCAGATAGATCGAGAAGATTCCGGACTCGCTCTTCTCGATCATCGTCGTGTATTTGCCGTCGCTCACCTCGTCGTAGTTTCCGAACGTATCGAGCAGGTCGAGCGTGTTCTTGATCCAGATGTTGTACGGGTCGCCCTTGAACGACACGGCGAGGCTTTGCCTGCCCTCGTTGATCTGTCCGAGGCGGAGCATGTTCATCCCGACGAGACCGTGCGCCTCCCAATTCTTTGGATCGACCGCGACGCCCTGAAGCGCGAATGATTCCGCGACCGCGTACAGGCGCAGCCTGCTCGCGGCGGACGACATCGTCACGTAGAACGCGGCGTTGGCGGGATTGTATGACAGCGCGCGCTGACGCACTTCCTCGTATCCCTTCGTATCGCCCGTGACGTATTTGATCGCGGCGAGCACGGCGAGCGCGTCGGGAGACGCGGGATTGATCGCAAGCGCGCGCTCCGCCTCCTTCTGCGCGAGCGCGTACTCCTCGATTTCCAGCAATCCTTCCGCGCGCTGTTCGCGCGCCTCGACGAAGTCGGGATCGATTTCCAGCGCGCGGAGCAGCAGCGTGTCCACCCCGGGCTGCGAGTCGAAGAACCGCCGCTTCGCCTCGCCGACCAATGCGCGCGGATCCTTCGGATTCGACGCGAGCACTTCCTCGAACGACGCTTGAGCGTCTGCGCTGTTGTACTTCTCGAGGAACAAATTTCCAACGGCAATCTTCGCGTCGACGTTCGCGGGGTCGAGCAGGATGGCGCGGTCGTAAGATTTCAGCGCGTCCTTGAACAGCTCGGGGTTGTCGCGGCCGAGATACTGGCACGCGATGCCCACGGCCGTGAGTTCGTTGCTGTTGAGCACGCCTCCGGAATTGTTGTAGATGTCGATGAACTTGTCGAACTCTTTCATCGCGCGGTCGCGCTCTCCGCGGTTGAAATGGAGCTTCGCGAGATTCGCCATCGCCATCAGGCTGTCGGAAGCGTGCGTCGCAATGGCGCGAACGAACGCGCTCTCCGCCGCCGCGATTTTTCCGTGGCCGACGAGATCGACGCCGAGCGCGTTCTGCGAGAGCGGCAACGGCTTCTGCGCGCGCAGCGGCGACGCGCAGACGAGCGCGGCAGCGCACGCCGTCAGAATGCGCCGGGAAGCTCTCACTGGCGCCCCTCCATCGTGCGAATCTCACGAGCCTTTCGCGCGAGCGTGATCAGCAGGGGCTCGAGTGCGGCGTCGTACGCGTCTGCGGCCATCTGCGTTTTTTTTGCGCGGAGCTGGTCGATCTGCTCCTGGAGCGTGAATTCATCCGCGTACAGTTTCGTGAGGCGCGGGTCGCTCCCGGCGGCAAGCGTGGCGATCTTGCCGCCGTCGAGAAAAAACCGGCGGGCGAGCGCGCCGTCGCCGGCCCGGCCGGTGGGATCCGCACTTCCATCTTTCGCGCCGTCGTCCGCGAGCTGCGCATGCTCGGTTTGCAGCGTGCCGGCTTTCTCGTACGTCCGCTTCGTCTCGAGCGCCGCATACCGGAACGCCTCGAGCAGCGACACGCGCCCGTCTTTGTCGATGTCCGCGCCATCGTTCGTGAACGCGCGCACGAAAAATTCTCCAAAATGCGATTCATTGCGTTCGAACGCGGTTTTCGTCGCCGTGATCACGACGCGATTCTGTCCGGCGACCGTCGGAATCATGTCGCCGCTCGCGCTGGTGAGATTGATGAACGCGATCCGCTGCGTCGGGAACGCCGCGAGAAGCCGCGCAAAATCGTTTCCGTCGAGGTCGGGGCCCGGAATGCTGATCCGCGTCTCGGGACCCTCGCCCGCGCCATGACCGATCAGCACGAGCACGAACTGCGAAGCCGGCTCGGCGCGCGCTGCAATTGCAAGAATCGCCTTCTCCACGTTCGGCTTGGTCGATTCGCCGCGAAAAAACGGCGACTTGCTCACTGTGTCTTCGCTGAACCACGAGATGTTCGCTTCCGGCACTCCGAAGCGATCACGCAGCGCCGTCGCGAGACCGACTGCTTCGGCCATGAACAAGGTGCTGTACTTGGGTTCGCCGCCGAGGCCGCTGACGATCACCACACGCGTTTGAGCCCGGGCAACAGCTGGCAAGAGACATCCAGCCAATAGCAAACAGCGATTCAACCATGGACTATTGATGTTCATGCCAGCCCCCGCGACTTCCTGTATGCCCACTCGGCGCAGAGCACCGCGACAAGCAGCAGAAAATTCACCGGCATGTCCCACAGGTCCATTTCGTTCGCCACCGTTACGCCGCGCTTGCTCATCGCGACATCCGCCGCGAGCGTGCCGACGGTTTCCGGCGTGTAGAATCGTCCGCCGGTTTCGCGCGCGAGCCGCTGCAGCAGCGCCGCGCGCATCTCCGCGTCGACGTACTCGGCGTTCAAGTCAGCAACGCGCACAAACGTCGAGTCGCTTGAAACCGAGCCGTCGCGCGCCTTCGCATCGACGCGCACCGTGTAAATCCCGGGATCCGTCGGAGTGAACGACGCGCGATACTCTCCATCGCGGTCCACCGCCCACTCGAGCGGCACATCCCGCGCCGGGCCGGCGCCACCGGAAACGTGCGCGACGACCTGCGCGTCGTTCACGCTGAGAAATGCGCTGTCCGCGATCTCCGCGCGAATGTCGACCGGCGTCCGGGGATTCACCTGGTCGGTCGCGACATGAACCGTCACGCGTCCCGGAACATCCGATGTGAGAAAACGCAGAAGCTGTTTCCAAAACGTGGGGAACGTCGGATCGCCGTACGGAATCGACGAATCGAACTCCCACGTCCACGAATCCTGGATCGGCATCGCGATCGACAGTCCGCGGCCGTAGCGCTGGAACACCAGCAATGGCTGCTCGTACCCGTGCAGCTGCGCGCCGTCGGGAACGCCCTCGCGTCCGGCCTTCGGAACCCTGCCGTCGATCAGCGTCACCGCGCCCGGCTTCACGCGCCGGATGCGATTCACCGACGTCACCGCGGGCAGCGTTCTCCATCGCTCCGCCGACTTCACGGGATCGAGCGTGACCTGCGTGACCGCATGTGACGCCCCGCTCGGCGTGACCGACGCGGTGAGATCAGCGAGGAAGCTCAGGCTGTCGCCCGTCGAATTTCCCTCGATGACGACAGGCATCACGTCCGCGAGAGGTGTTCCGGCGTATCCGCCCTCGCCGAACGCGCGGCGGCCGCCGAGCATGAGCAGTCCGCCGCCGCGCACATTCACGAAATCGGCGAGCATCGCGAGCTGCGCGTGCGTGAAGAAGCTGGCTTCGATGCTGCCGAGCACGATCGCGCGGTACGAGTAGAGTTCGCTGCGCGTGACAGGAAAACCATTCACGAGTTCGTTGGGACCGTCGACATTCAGGCGCAGAAACTTCCGGTCGGCCGTGCGCTGCAGCGCCACGAGCTGAAGATTCGAATCCGCTTCCACTGCGGCACGAACGAAGCGCATCTCGTAGCGCGGTTCGCCTTCCACGTACAAAATCTTCTCGCGCGCGTCGCGTACCCGCACGAGCGCCTGCTGCGCATTGTTCTGCGTGACCTGCTCGCCGCTCTGCAGCGGAATCCGGAACGTCAGCAGCCGCGCGCCCGCGGTCGACATCTTCACCTCGACGCGCACGGGCGCGACGTCGCCGTCGGGCGGAAGGGTGATTTCGGACTGGCCGATGAGGTGACCGTCGTCCTCGACCATCAGCGGCAGCTTCGCGCCCCCGAATCCGCGCTGCCGCACGAGCACGTCCGCCACGAGCGTGCTTCCCTTCAGCACGCTCCCGGACGTTTCGACGCGGCGCACTTCGATGTCGCGCGCAAATTTCTCGGACCCGATTCCGACCGCGAATACCGGAACCTGCTTCGCCCGCAGCGAGAGCAGCTCGTCGGCGATCGGCGCGCGCGAATTGTCCGCGCCGTCCGTGAGCACGACGAGTCCGGACAGCGGGACCATCTCGAGTTCCCTGCGAGCCCCCTCGAGCGCGGCGCCAAGTTTCGTTTCGTTCGCATCGAACTTCAGCGTCGTCGCGTCGTCGAGTTTCTCCGCGCTCGCGCCGAAGTGGAAGAACTTGACCTGAAACCGCTCGCGCAGCGACTTGACCAGCGCGCTGTTCGACGCCGTAACCGAATCACGAATCCAGTCGGCGCGCTGGCGGCCGCCGCGGTCGGCGATCTGCATGCTTCGCGAATCGTCGATCAGCACGCCGACGAAGTTCCGCTGCGGCACCGCCGCGTTGAGCACCAGCATCGGCCGCAGCAGGCACACCATGAGCACGACGAGCGCGGCGATGCGCAGGCCGCGCAGAATCATGCGGTCCCTTGGCGAGCTCTTTCCGCGAACGCGCGCGTAGCTCAGCACCGCCGGTATCGCGATCGCCGCTCCGGCAATCAGCATGATCGCCATCGGCGCGGGTGCACCGAAGGTGAAGTCCCCTTGCTGGAAGACCGCCGGCCGGTACTTGAAGAAGAACGCAAACAGCGCGCCGAGCGGATTCGCCATCAGATGGGTGAGATTGTTGGAATCGCCGTTCTTTCGGCGGCCCGGGGGTGGTGTACGCCCTGCGCCGCCACATCTATTAACACTCCATGGGGCCTGTTTGTTGAGTCCCCACGTGCATCAATTTCGTTTACAGACTCTTGACAGGAAATACACCGCCCGTGCGCGAACCGCTCCAACCGATCCCGCCGCAGGAATTCGAAGCCGCGCGACGGCGAATCGCCGGCACGGCCACGCGTACACCGCTGGTTCGGTTGTACGTCGACGCGCCCGGAACGTGTGAGATCCACCTCAAGTTGGAGACACTTCAGCCCATCGGATCGTTCAAGATCCGCGGCGCGCTGAATGCAATGCGCGCGCTTCCGCCCGAAAAACTTGCCGGCGGCGTTTACACCGCGAGCGCCGGGAACATGGCACAGGGACTCGCATGGGCCGCCCGCGAACTCGGCGTCCCGTGCAGTATCGTCGCCCCGGATCATGCGCCGCGGACGAAGCTCGCCGCGATCGAGCGGCTCGGCGCGACCGTGCGGCTCATTCCGTTCGCCGACTGGTGGGGCGCGATCCTCGAACACAATGTGCCGGGCGAGCGCGGCACGTTCATTCACCCCGGCGCGGACCCGATGGTCATGGCCGGCAACGGCACCATCGCGCTCGAGATTCTCGAGGATCTTCCCGACGCCGGCGCGATTCTGGTTCCGTACGGCAGCGGAGGGCTCGCGTGCGGCATCGCGTGCGCCGCACACGCCATACGGCCGGGCATTCCCGTCTATGCCGCCGAACTCGAGGGTCGCGCGCCATTTGCGGCGTCGCTCGCGGCGGGGCGTCCGGTGGCGATCGAGTACACCGCGAGCTTCGTCGACGGCATGGGCGGCAAGAGCGTGCTCGAGGAAATGTGGCCCCTTGCCAAGGATTCGCTCGCGGGCTCGCTGCGCGCGACGCTGCGCCAGGTCGCCGATGCCGTGAAGCTGCTGGTCGAACGCGCGCACGCCGTCGCGGAAGGCGCGGGCGCTGCACCGGTTGCCGCGGCGCTCGGGAACGACATCGGCGTCAGAAAAATCGTCTGCGTTGTCTCCGGCGGAAACATCGACACGCAAAAACTCATGACGATTCTCGCCGGGGAAATTCCGTGAGTGACTCCGCGCGCGAAAACGAGCGCGCGATCGGCCGCTGGCTCGCGCTGTGGGCCGCGATGGTCGGCATCCTCGTCCTGATCGGCGGCGCGACGCGACTGACCGAGAGCGGCCTCTCGATCACCGAGTGGCAGCCGTTCGCGGGCGTGATCCCGCCGATCGGTGATGCGCAGTGGACTGCCGAATTCGTGAAGTATCAGCAGATCCCGCAATTCAAATTGCTGAGCCACGCGATGACACTCGCCGAGTTCAAGACGATTTTTTTGTGGGAGTACATCCACCGGCTCTGGGGCCGGATGCTTGGCGTCGTGCTCGTGCTGATCTGGTTCGTGAACCGCCGCCGTATCACGCGCGAGCTCTGGCCGCGCCTGCTCGGCCTGCTGGTTTTGCTGGGCCTTCAGGGCGCGCTCGGCTGGTGGATGGTCATGAGCGGCTTGAGCGTGCGCACGAGCGTGAGCCAATACCGTCTCGCCGCACATCTGCTCACCGCGCTGGCGCTGTATGCTTTCACGGTGTGGACCGCCGCGGAGCTGATCGAACCCCGCGGCACGCGCGCGCCAAATGCCGATAAGAAACTGAGCGCGAGCATTTTCGCGCTCGCGCTGTTGGTTCCGCTCACCGCCGCCAGCGGTGCGTTCGTCGCCGGCCTTCACGCGGGAAAGATCTACAACACTTTTCCGATGATGGGTCCGGGTCTGGTGCCGCCCGAATATTCCCAGCTGCAGCCCTTCTGGCGGAATCTGTTCGAGAATCCCGCGGCCGTGCAGTTCAATCACCGGCTGATTGCCACGACGACTTTCATTCTCGCGATGTGCGTGTGGTTTTTTGCCCGACGCTCGGCGAACTCACGAGTCGTCCGCGCGTCACGATGGGTTCTCGCCGCGGTTCTGTTGCAGGTCACTCTCGGAATCTCGACACTGCTTGCGTCGGTCCCGGTGCCCCTCGGAGTCGCCCATCAGGCCGGAGCAGTCCTCCTGCTCACTGCCTCCTTGCTGGCCCTTCACGCAAACGGAGCTACGGCTTCAGCGTAGTGAGCAGAGTCTTGGTCCAAACCACGAGCGTCGCGCACTGCTTCCCCGGAATCGAAAACTCCGCGGGCACCAAGGTCGGCGTCCCGTAATACTCGATCGCGCCGAGATCACCCGTCGGAATCGCATCGTCGACATCGCCGGGCTGGAACTGATCGAAGCGCGCGTGATCGATGAACAGATTGATGCACCCTTCCGACGTCGAACCCACGGTGGACGTCGATGTGAGATAACGCCCGTTGTTGGCGTTGATCACGCGCATTCCGTTCATCGACCGCATCAGATCGGTCGTCATATTCGGATTCTTCTCCGCGATCTGCTCCGGCGTGAGATAAATCCCGGCGCCGTGCTGTTTGCGCTGGAGAAATCCGACTTTGTTCAATCCGTTTTCCATCACGCCGACGACGTGAATCGTCCCGAGAACCGTCGCCGGCTCGAGCAGAACCGTCACATCGCCGGGTGCGGCCGCCTTGAGTTCGACGATTTGCGAAACCTTCGCAAACCCGATTTTTCGGACCACGGCTTCGTGTGTCCCCGACGGCAGCCCGCTCAGCGTGAACGATCCGTCGTCCGCGCTCATGACGACGCTCGTCGTGCCGACCACCGTCACCTGCGCGCCGGCAATCGGCCCGCCACCGCGCGCCTTGACCACGCCTTTCAGCACTGAACTTCCCGAGCCGGTCCCTCCAATCGACAGCATGACCGTCGACATCGATTCGTCGTTCGATTTGATCGGAACGTCGGCCGTCGTCACGCCGCCGAGCGTCGCCTGGAGATTTCCGCTGAGCGTCGACGGCAATCCGCAGATGGCGAACGCGCCTGTCGGGCCGACGCGGCCGCTTCTGACTTTCTCGACGGGGGGAGTCTTGGAGAGATCCTTGAACAGGAGCGATACGCTCGCGCCGGCCGCGGGTTCGTTGTTGTCGGCTTTCACGACGCGTCCAACGAGAATCGAGCTGCCACCGGAGACGGGTCCGCCGTTGAGGCACGCCTTCGCGCGGACTTC
>DASYSH010000123.1:0-3268 GCA_036003525.1 Gemmatimonadaceae bacterium
GAGCGGGCAGAAACGCGAGGCGCTTCTGCGTGCCCATGGTGAAGCCTTTGCCGAACCATCCGCCTGATCCGATCGCGACTTGCGACTGAATCACATGGTAGCCCGACCGCAGTGGGTCCGATCCCGGATCCAAAAACACGAGCAGGCGTCGCTGCTGATACGGATTCAGTTTTTCCCAGACGAGCGGTGCGATTCCGCCCATCGCGACATTCGCAAGGATGACCAAGACACCTTCGACGACGTACGGCTTGTACCAGAGCACCAGCCCGACCAGCATCACGAACCACGCGCCCCATATCGTCGTGTTCACGGCGAGCACGAGACTGATTCCCGCGCTCGCGACGAGCACGAGGAGCTGCCATGAGCACCCGCTCCAAAAAAGCATCGCGAAGAAAATGCCGATGAACACGAGGCCGGTTCCGAGGTCGGGCTGCAGCATGATCAGCATCCATGGCACGCCGACGACGAGCGCGGGCTGCCATAGATCGAAAAGCGATTTCGGCGCATCGCGCCGCGCGGCGAGCACCTTCGCCAGCATCAGGACCACGACAATTTTTGCGATTTCCGAAGGTTGCCCGAGGCGGAAACCGCCGATGGCGAGCCAACTCTTGGTGCTCGCGCCCGTGCCGAATCCCTTGCCGATGAACACGAGGAGCAGCAGAACGAAGCACGTCGCGGCGTACAGGTACGGCGTGATCCAGTCGAGCATGCGGATCGACGCGCGGCTCGCAAGGTACGCGGCAACAAGCCCCATGCCGAACCAGAGCGCCTGCCGGTGCCAGAGCGACGTCACGCGGGTGAGCACGTCCGTCTGCCCGGCCGAGTAAACCATCGCGATCCCGAATACCGAGAGGGCGAGTGCCAGCGCGAGCAGCGTGAAATCCGGGACCAGGCGGCGCTTCACTAGTTCCCTTCGGTGTTCAGCAGCTGCTTCGGTTTCGCCTTGAGATAGTGCTCGATGATCTTCGCAGCGATCGGAGCGGATCGTGCGCCCCATCCGCCGTTTTCGATCATCATCGCGACCACAATTTTCGGATTGTCCGCGGGCGCGAATCCGACGAACCACGCGTGATCGGGTTTATGCTCGTCGGGGCGGCCGTTCTGCGCGGTGCCGGTTTTCCCCGCGAGCGTAAGTCCTTCGATGCGCGCGCCCGCCGCAGTGCCGCGCAGCACCACGCCGGCGAGCGCCGCGCGTATGCCCGCCATCTGCGCGCTGTCGAGTTCGAACAGCCTTTCTTTGTCGGAAATGCCACGGACAACCTGCGGATGCGCCGCCTGTCCATCAGTGGCAATCGCAGTATAAAACCGCGCCATGTTGATGACCGTCTGCGCGTTCTCGCCCTGTCCAATCGCAACGTTCAGCGACACCGCCGCGCTCCATCCGCGAACGCCGTAGCGCTTGTTGTAGTACTCGATCGCCGGCGATGTGGGGAAATTCGGCTTCGACTCATTCGGCAGGTCGATCCCCGATCTTTCCGCAGACCCGAGCGAAATCCCGCCCGCGATCAGCCGCGAAATCCCGATTCTCTGACCGAGTTGATAGAAGTAGACGTCGCACGACTGCTCGATAGCCTGAGCAAGCGTGAGGGAACCGTGATGCCCTTTGCCGCCGTCGCACTTGTACCACCTATTGCCAAACTGCATCCCTCCGGTGCACGGGATAGGCATGCGGTCTTCCAGTGTGGCGACGCTGTCCTGAAGCGCAGTGATCGCGCTCGCGAGTTTCCAGGTTGAGCCGGGAGGATACGTTCCCTGGATCGCCTTGTTGTAAAGCGGTCGCCGCTTGTCGTTCAGGAGCGAATCGTAGTATGCGGCTCGCACGCCGCCTACGAACCGATTGGGATCGTACGACGGAGCGCTGTACAGCGCGAGCACCTCGCCCGATTTCGGTTCTATCGCGACCGCGGCGCCCTGCAGCGAATCGGCGAAAATGCCGACGATAAACTTCTGCAAATCGAGATCGATGTTCGTGTACAGCGGCGGCGCGGGTTCGGGATTGAGATCTTCCCGGGCGCCGGCTTCACGCACAACGCGGCCGCGAACGTCGACTTCGACGAATCGAACGCCCTCCTGCCCGCGCAGCCGCGATTCGTATTTCTTCTCGATTCCACCTTTCCCCACCTGCTGGCCGGCTTTGTAACCGGCGTATTCCTTCGCGCTCAGTTCGGCTTCGCTGATTTCGCCCGTGTACCCGACGAGTGCCGCGACACCCGGTCCGTCCGGGTAATACCGCTTGGGCGCCGCCTGGATGATCAGCCCCGGAAACTCGACGCGGTGTTCTTCGAGAACAGAAACCAGGTCGAACGACGCGTCACCAAAAATCACGGCGGGACGGTTTGGATTGCGGCGAAACCGCTTCACCGCATCATCGATGTCTTTCTCGCTCAACTGGATCGTGCCGCTCAGCCGCGTGAGCGCCGATCTCAGCGAGTCTTCTCCGGGCGAAAGCAGCGACACGGTGTATCCCGGAATATTTTCCGCGATGATCGCGCCGGTGCGATCGTAGATCTGGCCGCGCGGCGCGGGAATCGGAACCTCGCGGAGCCGGTTCTTTTCCGATGCAAGCGAGTACTGCGAGTGCTGCAGGATCTGCGCGCGGAAGAACGATCCGGTCAGAAAAACCATCGTGAGAAAAAGAACGCCCGACGCGACGCGCGCGCGGCGCTGGACATCGTTCGGATGAAAATTCATATGCGCCTCACGAGCGCGGCGCGCCGAGCACCGGGCGCACACCGAGCAGCACCGCAAGTCCCGCGACGGCGGTCGCCGCCGCGGCGAGCGGCGACCAAAGCAAGAGTTGCACGAGGAGATCGGTGCCCTGCAGCCGGTGTTCCGCGGCGAGGAAGATCACGTCGAACGCCCACTTGCCTGCAAAAATGAATACACCGTTCAGCGCAATATTGTCCGCGAAGAACGCGGCCTTCAGCCTGCTCGCGCCAAATCCGACGATCGTCATCGCGAGCGCGCCGGCGCCGAACGCTTCCGGCGTAAGCGAATCGGCGAGCAATCCGAGCACGAACCCCGCGAGCGCCGCGACACCGGGCCGCGTGCGCACCGCCACGAGCAGAAGCGCGATCATCAGGAAATCGATCGAGGCGCGCCATGCCAGCACCGGCCGCAGCGTGAAATGCAGCGCCACCAGCAGAACGAACACGATCGCGAGCGACACGCTCCGGCTGAAACTCACGGGCTCTTCCTCGGCGGCTTCACCGTCGTGTCGCGTCTCGACGGCGCTTTCGCGATGCTGTCGCGTTTCAGCGGAGCCTTT
>DASYSH010000124.1:0-2816 GCA_036003525.1 Gemmatimonadaceae bacterium
CAGGGCAAGAAGTCCACGGCCGAGCGCATTTTCTACGCCGCGATGGATCTCGTCGAGAGCCGCACGTCGCAGCCGGGCGTGAATGTGTTCAAACAGGGACTCACGAATCTCAAGCCGGTCGTCGAAGTGAAGAGCCGCCGCGTCGGCGGTGCGACGTATCAGGTCCCGGTCGAAGTTCGTCCCGAGCGCCGCACGGCACTCGCGATGCGCTGGCTGATCGAGTATTCGCGCGAACGCAACGAAAAGTCGATGGCCGAGAAACTCGCCGCCGAAGTGATCGCCGCGTCGAAGGGCGAGGGCAATGGCGTGAAGAAGAAGGAAGACACCCACCGCATGGCCGAAGCGAACAAGGCCTTTGCGCACTATCGCTGGTAGTCGGATTTTCTGCATGATGCAAACGCCTCGCCGATTCGTCGGCGGGGCGTTCTGCGTTTTGCTCGCGGCGGCCACGGGACGATTCACGATCCCGCCCGCGACTGCGTCGGCGCAGGGCGCCGGTGAACTAATTGTTGTCGCGCGCGATGTGAAAATCGGGATGCGCACCGGCGCGCCGTTGCTCGCGCGAATTTTTCGTCCGCCTGGAAAAACACTCCGCCCCGCGATTCTCTCCATCGAAACGGACACCAGCGCGGCGCGCGAAGAAAACGCGCGCGCACTGGCCGCCGCTGGATACGCCGTCGTGCTCGCCGCGCCGCGCGCCGGCGATCTTCTTGACGACAAACGCACGGGCCGCGACGGCTACGACGCGATCGACTGGATCAACGACCAGCCATGGAGCGACCGGCGCATCGTGATGACCGGCACCGGCGAAGGCGCGAGCGCCGCATGGAACACGGCGCGCGAGCATCCGCCGAAGCTCGTCGCGATTCTCGCGCGCACACCGCTTCGCCCGCTCGGATGGTCGCCGACGGACTTGTCGCGCCTGACGATCGTCTCCCTCAGCGTGACCGGCGCATTCTTCGAGCAGCAAGGCACCGCGATCGGCACGTACAATGAGGTCGTCGACGCCGGCGGTCCAGCGTCCTCCGGCGCGTTTATCGTGATCGGGTCGCTGAGCGAGACGGCGGCGCGTCTGCTGGAGTTCGAGTGGTTCAACTACACGCTCGGCAGCGGCAACACCCCCACGCTCGTCCGCAAGCGCGTGAACTACATGACCGCCGCCGACAGCGTGTGGCACGCCGCGGATTCTTTCTCCGCGATTGGCGCGGTCGCGACGAGTTTTCCTTTGCACACGGACGCGGGACCGCGCGCCGCGCCCGGCGGATTTCTCGGTGGCGGCGCGCAGGATTCCGAATCTGCCGACACGATTCCGCTGAACGGAAAGACATATCAAACACTGCTGAACGCGCCGATGGATATCGCCGGCCGCGCGACCGTCACGCTGTGGTTTGCGAAAGGGTCGGCCGGGAAGCCGCAGTTGTCGCTCGAAGAAGTGCGCCGCGACAGCAGTGCCGTGCTGCTCGGCACGAGCGGCGGCGCGAAGTTCGTCGCGCCGAAAGCGAATCCGGACGCGATCGCGGCCGTGGGCGCGCCGCCGACGGACGAGACCGTGGAGCGATGGGATTTCGGGTCGTTCGAGTGGGCCGCGACGCGGCTGGCGGCTGGGTCATTTCTCAGGCTTACCGTGAGGGCGCCGGGGGCGGTGCTCAGGCACGACGTTTTGCGGTATTCGAGGCTGACTGTGCCGGTGCTGAAATCTCGGTAGGAGCAGTTGACATAGAGCCGTCCCCGACTATCTTCTTAAGGCTCTGCCCGAACTGCACTTAGGTCAGCGCAAAACCCGGCTTGCTGCGAGCCGGTTCTTATGGGTCCGCCAACGTCGTTAGCTGCACAAAGACGCGCGGAGATTGTGGGATCAATCGACCAACAGCTGCCGTCTCGTACGGCCGCCGAGGCTCCCGAAAAGAAACGCAGGAAAATTCAACGCCGGAATTAGTTGGTCCGGCGCGCCGAGGGTCCCCAACCGCGCATCAGTGGCGGCTGTACCCGGCGAGAGCGGATGGAAACCGGCTTCAGCGTTGCGCGTGCAATAACGTCGCAATGCATGGGGCGCCTGGTCCAGCCGCGTTTTTGCTCCCATCAGTTCCGATTTCCGATCGAAAAACCAGCTGCACACTGACGAGATAAAACCAGACGATGGCTCGCGTTACCGAACTCAAGTACTATCGCAATATCGGCATCATGGCCCACATCGATGCCGGTAAGACCACGACGACTGAGCGCATTCTCTACTACACGGGGAAGTCGCACAAGATCGGCGAGGTGCACGATGGTGCGGCCACGATGGATTGGATGGAGCAGGAACAGGAGCGCGGCATCACGATCACGTCCGCCGCGACGACCTGCTTCTGGAAGCGCCGCGGCCAGAGCCACAAGATGGAAGACGCAACCGGCGTCGAACACCGCATCAACATCATCGACACGCCGGGACACGTGGACTTCACCGTTGAAGTGGAGCGTTCGCTCCGCGTCCTCGACGGCGCCGTGACCCTGCTCGACTCCGTCGCCGGCGTCGAGCCGCAGACGGAGACCGTGTGGCGCCAGGCGGACCGCTACAAGGTCCCGCGCATGATCTTCTCGAACAAGATGGATCGTACGGGTGCCGATTTCGATCGCTGCATGCGCATGATCAAGGACCGCCTGAGCAAGCGCGCGTTCGCGCTGCAGCTGCCTGTCGGTTCGGGTGAACTGTTCACGGGCCACATCGACGTCATCGAGCGCAAGCAGTACATCTTCGACGACGCGACGCTCGGCAAGTCGTTCGCCGTGGTGGACGTGCCCGAGGAGTATCGCGAGGCCTGTGAGGCCGCGCGTCA
>DASYSH010000125.1:0-2274 GCA_036003525.1 Gemmatimonadaceae bacterium
CACGAGCTGCCGCGTGAGCAGCGTCGCGCGGCCGGCGGCGTGTTGGATCTCTTCCGCGTCGCCGCGCAGCGGGTCGTCCGGCCCAACCTTGCTCAGGATGAACTCACTGTAGCCGCGGATGACCGTCAACAGGTTGTTGAAGTCGTGAGCGACGCCGCCGGCGAGTCGCGCGATCGCCTCGAGCTTCTGCGACTGCAGCAGTTGTTCCTCGAGCGCCTTGCGGCCGGTGATGTCGACCACCATCGCGATGCCGTGCTGCGGCGACCCGTCGGCGTGGCGGACGACGGACGCGGCGACGCGCGCCCAGATGATCGAGCCATCCTTGCGGACGTACCGCTTCTCGAGCGTGCGGCTGTCGCGCAATCCGGCGAAGATGGCGCCGATCAGCGCCGGATCGTCGCCCAAGTCTTCGGGGAACGTGAGCTCCACGAACGTCTTGTCGTGCAGCTCCTCCGCCGTGTAGCCGAGCAGCTGTTGCAGGGCCGGATTACTTTCGGCGATGCGGCCGGTGAGATCGATCAGCGCGATGCCGATCGCCGCGGCATCGAAAATGGCGCGAAAGCGGCGATCGCCGGAGTCAGCGCGATCGCCAGGAAAATGCACGAAGGTCATGTCTTGGAAAACCGAAGTCTGCAACAGCCGGGCGGGCGAGGGGGACACTGCGCACCGGCGTCTGATTAGTCAATTAAATGAACGAATTCAGTTGGTAAATGAACCCATTCATTTATCAAAACGCAACCCCTAGATTGGTCCCATGGCCCGAATCGCTGATCCACATCGCCGCGAGACGATTCTCGACGCCGCACGCCAAGTGTTTCTCCGCGACGGTTTCGCCGCCGCGCACATGAGCGAGATCGCAAAACGGGCGAAGATCGCCGTCGGCACGCTGTATCTCTACTTCGACTCGAAGGACGCCATCGCGCGCGCGATCGCCGCGCAGGCCTTCGCTCGCGCCGCGGGCGTCATCGTCCCCGCGCTCGAGCGTCCGCTCACCCGCACGAGCATCGCGACGCTCATCCGTCGCACCTTCGACGCTGTGTTCGAGGACCAAACCTTCGGACTCATCGACATCCCGGTGTCCGATGTCGAGCCGACGTATGCACCGGCGGCGTACAACGAGACCAAGCGTAGCGTTGTTGAGGCGTTCGAGCGGCAGATGCGCGACGGCACCATGCGCCGCGACGACCCGGTGATGATGGCCGACTTTTTCCTCATCCTGCTCCGGCGCGCGATCGTGCAATCGGCGCACGTCGGCAACCGGGATCCGGAGCCTTACGCGTCGACGCTCGCGCGCTTTCTTGCGGCGGCGGTGTTGCCGGCACCCACGGCAGTGCCGGCGGGAAGGCGAATCGCGAAACACTGACGGAGATTCACTGGCACCCAGGTGGGCTGCTCGTGCATTTCCGGCTTTCCGCATTAGCGCTTACGGAAAACGGGCTTCAACCAGCCACTACGCGCCGAGTTGCGACGTACAGTTCGGACACCTCGTCGCCGCCAGCGGAATCGTCATCGTGCAGTAAGGACACGGCTTCGTGTTCGGCGTCGCCGGCGCGGGCTTGGCGTACATCCGGCTCACCATCCGCACGATGACGAACACCGCAAGCGCGATGATCAGAAACGCGATCACGTTGTTGAGAAACGCGCCGTAGTTGAGCGTCACCGCGCCCGCGGCGTGCGCGTCGGCGAGCGACGCATACGGCGGCGGCGCCTTTGGACCATCCTTCAACAGCACGTACAGATTGCTGAAGTCCACGTGCCCGAGTGCGAGTCCGATCGGCGGCATGATGATGTCGTCGACCAACGACTTGACGATCGCCCCGAACGCTCCGCCGATGACGACCGCAACAGCCAAGTCCATCACGTTGCCCCGCATGATGAACGCCTTGAAGTCTTTCAGCATGGCAATCTCCTGATCAGCGTGGATGGACCGACAGCAAGGACTCGATCATCGACGGAACATGGCGCGATCGCCGACTCCCGACTAGCCCATGATTCCCCGACGCGGCGTATAAATTCGAAGAGTCAATCGGGAGAGTCCATGCTCGCCAACCGAATTCCGCTCATCATTCTCATTGTCGCGGTCGTGTTCATCGTCGGACGATTTCTGTATCGCCGCCGCCGATGAAGCGCGAATCGGCGCCGGACCGATAGGCGCGCTCGAGCCTTGACATCCGGCCATGCCCCGGAAACGTTCCATCGATGCGTCGCTCCGTTCGCCAAGGGTTTCGCCGAATAGGCATGGAACAGGAAAAAAAAGGGATTTGACGGGATTAG
>DASYSH010000126.1:0-15620 GCA_036003525.1 Gemmatimonadaceae bacterium
ATATGAGTGATCCGCAGCAGATCAGGTTGTTGCTGGGCCTCGAAACACGAAATACACCGCGCCCAGCAAACAGAGCCCCGCCCAAAGATAGTCCAGCTTAGGCGGCTGCTTCATGTAGAAAATCGCAAACGGTACGAACACACTGATCGAAATCACTTCCTGAAGCATCTTGAGCTGGCCAAGCGACAGCATGGCGTAACCGATCCTGTTGGCCGGAACCTGCAGCAGATATTCGAAGAGCGCGATTCCCCAGCTGGCGAGCGCCGCGATGTACCATGCGCGTGTGCTGAGATTCTTGAGGTGCGCGTACCATGCAAACGTCATGAAAAGGTTCGAGAGGATCAGCAGGCCGGCAGTTCGGACGATTATCGGCATTGGACTTCGGTTGATGGTGACTGTTAATGGGCGCAACTATAACTTGATCACTCCCTTGTGTGAGGCGCGATGACCCGGCGATTCTTCCTGCTGTTTTTCTGCTTCATCGCGGCGGCGGCGAGCGTTTCGGCGCAATCGCCGACGACCGTCGTGATTCTCGTGCGGCACGCGGAAAAGGCGGTGACCCCGGTCGAAGACCCTCCGCTCACCGAGGCCGGCGTTGTCCGCGCATACGCGCTTGCGTCGGCGTTACTGCACATGAACGTGCAGGCCGTGATCGTGACCGAGCTTACGCGCACGCGCGAAACGGCGCGCCCGTTCGCCGAGGCGAATGGCGTGAAGATCGAAACGGTGCATACCGGCGGTGGCGAGGCGCACGCGCGGGCGGTCGCCGCTGCGGTGCGCGCGCATGCAGGCCAGACGGTTCTCGTCGTCGGTCACACGAACACAATCCCGGCGATCATTGCCGAGCTCGGCGGTCCGAAACTTCCGGATATTTGCGACTCGCAGTACTCCGGGTTCTATACGCTGGTTCTGCGTGGCAACAAAGCCGAGCTTGCGATTTCTTCGTACGGTGCGCCGTCGCCCGATCCCGCCACGACCTGCCCGAAATCAATGAAGTGAGCGAAGCGTGATGTTCGTCACAAACCGCCCCGATAGAAACCCGTTGAAAAAAGCAGTCGATTCGACCGCCCCGCGGATGGTGTTGACGCTGTTGTGAGAGCGTGGACGGGGTTCGTGCCGTGCCCAGCGCAACATCCGGCCCCGTAATCGTCGCGGCGCAATTCGCCGCGAAGCGATGCAAGGTACGATCCCGTTGCCGGCGTTCCGGGAGGGGTCAGGCGGCAATGACTCCCTCGTATGCTGCGCTGTCGTGCTGGCCCTCCTTTTGCACGCCACTCGCCCATCCGTGTCGCGATGGGATCGGCCCGACAGTCGCTGACTATGTGCTAACTCCTTGGATTGGATGGAGATGGCGCTCGATCAACTGTCACCATTTCAGACACTCTTTGCCTTTACCCGCCTGTCGGCGGGAACTACGTTTAGCACCCGTGGGGAACCGCTAACCGTATCCACAGACAGTGCGTCCCCCTGCGCAGGAGCTGCTTCGCTGATGTCCCAGTCTGCTTCCGTTTCAGCACCGACTCTCGTGTCGCTCGACGATCTCCGCAATGCCGCGGCGACGTTGCGCGGCGTCGCCGTGCGCACGCCTCTGCTGCCCGCGGATGCGCTGGGCGCGAAGTTCGGCGCGCAGGTATTTCTCAAGCCGGAAATGTTGCAGCGCGGCGGGGCGTTCAAATTTCGCGGCGCGTACTGGTTCCTCTCGCAGCTGACTCCGGCGCAGCGCGCACATGGTCTCGTCGCGCCGTCGTCGGGTAATCACGGGCAGGCGGTGGCGCTCGCGGCGAAGCTGTTCGGCGCGCGTTCCACGGTGGTGATGCCGACGACCGCGACGCGCGCGAAACGTGAAGGCGCGGAACGTCTCGGCGCCCGCGTGATTCTCGAGGGGACCACGACGGCGGAACGCATGGCAAAGGCGCAGGAAATTTGCGCGAACGAAGGGGCCACGCTGGTGCCGCCATTCGACGACGCCCGCATCATCACAGGCCAGGGTACCATCGGCCTCGAAATCGGTGAAGACATGCCCGATGTCGAAATGGTGCTCGTCGCGGTTGGCGGAGGCGGCTTGAGCGCAGGTGTCGCGGCCGCAGTGAAGCGCGTTACTCCGAACGCGCGCGTGGTGGGAGTAGAACCGGCGGGTTCGCCGAAACTCACGCGCGCCCGCGAAGCCGGCGAACCGGTGACGATCGCCGCGAATCCCGACGGCTTGGCGGACGGCTTGCTCGCCGTGCGCATCGGCAGTCTCAACTACGCGCATCATCATGCATTTCTCGACGATGTCGTCACCGTGAGCGATGATGCGCTTCCGGCGGCGGTGCGTTTTCTGCTCGACCGCCACAAGCTCGTCGCGGAACCGAGCGGCGCGATCACGGTCGCGGCGCTTCTCTCAGGCGCGATCACGCCGGCCGCGCGCACGGTCTGCATTCTCTCCGGTGGCAACATCGAATGGGATGGATTGCAGGCGCTGCTGGGGCACGGCGCATGACGCTCGCACGCGTCCTCGTGGTCGACGACGACTCGAGTGTGCTCGAGTCGCTTTCGGGTGTGCTGCGCGACAGCGGATTGGAGGTTTCATCGGCGACGGGCCGCGATACGATGTTCGCGGAACTCCAGAAGCTGGTTCCGGATCTGCTGCTTCTCGATGTGATCATGCCCGGCACGGACGGTGTCCAGCTCTTGCAGGAACTCAAGGCCGACTCGCGCTGGCGCGATATTCCCGTGCTCATGGTCTCATCGCTTTCGCCCGATGAGATGACCGAGAAAACATTCGGACTTGGCGCGGCGGATTTTATTCGCAAGCCATTCCGCCCGCGCGAACTGATTGCGCGCGTGCAGGCCCAGCTGCGCATGCGCCGCGAACTGAACAACACCCAGCTCGCGCTGCGCACCGCGGAAGAAGAACTGCAGCGGGCGCGGGAGGACGCCGAGAGCCGGCGAAAGGTCGTCGACATTCTGCATGAGGTGACGGGCGATCTCTCGAGCGACGAGATCTACCACATTCTCGCGCGGCGCGTGGCGCGCGCGCTGAGCTTGTCGCGATGCTCGGTCATTCTCGCGAAACCCGGCGACCGGGTCGGCGTCGTCGCGACCGCGTTCGACAATCCCGCGCTGCGCAACTTCGAAATTCATCTCGACCGGTACCCGGAAATTCGGAGCGCGCTCGAGCATGGGCACCCGGTGCTCGTCGAGGATCTGCAGAGCAATCCGTTATACGCCGACATTCGAAAGGAGTGGCAGGCGAACGGCACGCTGGTGCCGGTGCGATCGGTCATCGCGCTGCCGTTTACGCTCGGGAAAACGCAGGCCGGTGTTTTCTTCCTGCGCAGGATGGCGAACGAACCGCCGCTCACGAACGAAGACGTGGAGTTCGCCGACGCGGTCATCAAGGCCGCGGTCGCGGCGATCCACCGCGCGCAGCTGATCGAGACGACCAAGGCCGACAACGCGCGGCTCGAAGTGCTGGCTCACACGGATCCGCTGACGCAGGTTCTGAACCGGCGCGCGCTCACGGTGCGGCTGAGTTCGGAAATGGAGCGCGCGAAGCGCTATGATTCGGTGATCACGCTGCTGATGCTCGATCTCGACCATTTCAAGGGGATCAACGACACGGCGGGGCATCTCGTCGGCGACGACGTGCTGCGCGAAGTGGCGGCGCTTCTGCAGGAATCCATTCGAAGCGTCGACATCGTCGCGAGGTACGGCGGGGAAGAATTTGTGGTGGTTTTGCCGGAAACAGCGCAGATTGGAGCAGTCAAATTCGCGGAACGCACGCGTGAGCGCGTCGAGCGGACGGCATTCACACCTGCGCACGGCGGCGTGCGACTGACGGCCAGCATCGGCGTCGCGAGTTATCCCGCACCGGATGTGGCGGGCGTTGACGATCTTTTTGCCCGTGCGGACGAAGCGCTGTATCGCGCGAAAGCCGCGGGCCGGAACAAGGTGTGCACGTGAGTACTCGCTGTCCCACATGCGGCACGGTTTACGCCGACGAGGCGAAGTTTTGCACCAAGGACGGCGGGCGGCTGATGCCGTTCGAGCCGGGTGCGGCGCGCCAGACATCGCCCAGGCAGAACACGCCCGAGATCGCGATGAAGAAAGTCGTGAACCACGCGAATCTTGCGGGGCAGGTGCTCGACGGGCGGTACGCGATCGTGAAGAAAGTCGGCGAGGGCGGGATGTCGTATGTGTATCTCGCGCACGATGTGTCGAACAACGATCGCTATGCGATCAAGATTCTCTCGCCGAATCTTTCGAAGGACGAAAACGCGATGGCGCGCCTGCGCCGCGAGGCCGCGCTGGGAATCCGGCTCGCGCACCCGAACGTGTGCCACATCGTGCGGATGGGCGAGACCGAGGATGGGCTCGTGTACGTCGTGATGCCGTTCGTCGAAGGTGAGATCCTCGCGGACCGCAACAACCGCATGGGCGTCATTCCGATTCCGATGACGGTGCAGTTCGTCTCCGAGATGGCGTCGGGACTGCATATCGCGCACGAGCTGAAGATCATTCATCGCGATCTGAAGCCCGAGAACATCATGATTTGCAAGAAAGCCGACGGCAGCGAGTATGCCGTCGTGATGGATTTCGGTCTCGCGAAAGAGCGCAAAGCGGGCGGCGAGCTCGAAAAGCTCACCGCGACGGGTATCATTCTCGGCACGCCGGAGTTCATGAGCCCCGAGCAGCTGCGCGGCAAGCCGCTCGACGCGCGCACCGATGTGTACTCGCTCACGCTCATGACGTACGAAATGCTCACCGGCAAACTTCCGTTCGAGGGGCGCACGCAGCAGGAGATGATGATCGCGCGGCTGCGCAACGATCCGATTCCGCTCAGGCAGCGGCGGACGGGAATGGACTTTCCGGAGGCGATGGAGCAGGTGCTGCTGAAGGGAATGGCGCGGAACGCGGACGAGCGGTACGCATCGACGGTGGAGTTTGCGGAGGCACTGCGGGCGTCGGCGAGTGGGGTGATGCCGGCGCCGGGTGGTGGCGGCGTGCTCGGCAAGCTTTTCGGCAGGTAACGGCAAAAACGAGTTAACTGTTAACCACTAACTGTTGATCGGTTAACCAAGGTTCTCCGTCCGGTCATCGTGCTGCTCGACGCGCTTCGTGGTCAGGACTGATTTTCACACAGAACACCGACCAACGGAAAACAGTTCACGTTGTCTCGACCTTTCCGGCGCACAAGATCATGAAGAACGGTTCTGCCCTTGCCTTCGCGCTGTTTCTTGTCGCCGCGCCGCTCGGCGCGCAGCAGGCCGCGTTTCACGTCTCCGACTACAACTTGGCGCTCCAGCTCCGTGATACCGGAAGCGTCATATCCGGCACCGCGTCGCTGACCGTAGTTCGTCGCGCACGGTCCGACACGCTCGTGCTGGACTTGCTCGACTTGAAGGTTGATCGCGTGATGCATTTCACGAAAGATCCGATCCCAACGGAGCTTTCGTTTGTCCAGGATTCCGCGCATGTGCGCGTTTTCGTCGGTCGACTGCGCACGGACACATTCAACGTGGTCGTCTACTACGGCGGCGCGGTCAGGGACGGACTGATTGTCGGCAAAGACAGCGCGGGCCGATGGATGGCATTCGGCGATAACTGGCCGAACCGGGCGCGGCACTGGATTCCGTCGATCGACCATCCCAGCGAGAAAGCCACTGTGTCGTTCAGCGTGCTCGCGCCGGCGAACCGAACTGTCGTCGCCAACGGAGTGCCGTACTCGGAGGCCTCAGATTCAATGCTCAAGGCGGGGCCCTCGCCGGGCGTGACGTACAAAATGACGCGCTGGCGCGAGAAACATCCGATCCCCGTCTACCTCTTCACCATCGCCGCCGCGCCGCTTGCGCGATTCGATCTTCCGGATGCCGCATGTGGCTTTGCGCGCGACGGCGGGTGCGTAAAGCAGATGGTGTACACGGCGCCGGAACAGCGCGCCGCGATGCCGGCGAACTTCAAGTATTCGCCCGACATTCTCGATTTCTTTTCGCATCTCGTCGCGCCGTTTCCGTATGAGAAGCTCGCGCATCTCCAGAGCAGCACGCGATTCGGCGGGATGGAAAACGCGAGCGCGATTTTCTATGCCGACGGCGGCTTCCGCAGAAACGGCACCGGGGCCGGCACCATCGCGCACGAGACGGCGCATCAATGGTTCGGCGATGCCGTCACCGAGCGCGAGTGGAGCAATCTGTGGCTCTCCGAGGGATTCGCGACCTATTTCGAACAGCTCTGGACCCGCCATGCATTCGGCGACAGCGCGTTCCGCGCCGAACTCTCGCGAACGCGCACACAGATTGTGCGCGATCCAGTCGTCGCGTCCCGCCCCGTGATCGACAGCGAGCAAACCGATCTCATGAAGCTGCTCGACGCGAACAGCTATCAAAAAGGTGGCTGGACGCTGCACATGCTGCGCACGCTCGTCGGCGACAGCGCGTTCTTTCGTGGAATTCGCGCATATTACAACGCGCATGTCGACGGCAACGCGCTCACCAACGATCTCATGCATTCGATCGAACAGACTTCCGGCATGAAGCTCGGCTGGTTTTTCGATCAGTGGCTGCGCCGCCCGGGTTTTGCCTCGATCACGACGAGCTGGCGTTACGACGCCGCGGCGAAGCGGGTGATTCTCGACGTGGAGCAGGGCGACAAATACGCGCCATATCGTTTGACGCTTGCAACGAGCATCGTGGACGCCGCGGGTATCGCGCATATGGTGCGCACCGAGGTCGCCGCGGAGCGATTGTCGCACATCACGCTTCCGCTCCCGCTCGATGCCGCGCCGAAATCGCTTTCATTCGACCCTGATGTCGAACTGCTCGCCGAGTTCCACTTCAAGGCGGCGGTGCCGCGCAATTGATGCGTGGTGCACTGTGCACGATTTTTTGCGCCGCGCAGCTCGGTGCGCAGAAGATTCCGGTGCCGGTGGCATCCGCGGCGGACGTGGCGATCGCAACGGGCCGCCTCGAGGACGCTGAGCAGTTGCTTTTCGCCGCGAGCTCGCGCGCCACGCACGAACCATCGGCGCGCGGCGCGCTCGGGATGTATCTCGCGTCGCGCGGCCGCCTCAGAATCGGCACGGTGCTGCTCGAGGAAGCGCGACAGTTCGGTGGCGATCCGCAGGAGATCGACGCGCGGCTCGCGCGGATTTATCCGTGGCTCGGCGACTGGGCCGCGCTCGCGGCGCTGAAGCATTATGCGATTTCCGGGCCCGAACACGACCGCGCGCGCTGGCTCGCGGCACACGCGACGACCGTCGGCGGTGCGGACTCGGTGGTGGCGACGATCGAGCCGAATGATGTGTACGGGCTCGGGCGAATCGTGCTGCTCTTCCAAGGCGCGCCGATGCCGGTCGACATCGACCCCAGTGTCGACGGATTGGTGCTGCCATCGTCGCCCGTCGTGACCGGCGCGTCGGAGCAGTTCGGAATGCGCGACAGCTCCACGGTGGCCGTCGTTCGCGAGTTTGCAATCGGCACACTGCGATTCTCGAACGTTCGCGCGAGGCTCGCGCCAGCTGCGCGCCCGGCCATCGGGCTTGATGTGCTCGCGATTCTCGAGCCGACGTTCGACATCGGCGCGCACAGGCTCACGCTTCGGCGCAAGAACGTCGCGATCGCGGGCGACAGCATGGCCGTCCTTCTCGGCTTTCCGGGCGTCAGAGTGGTGCCACGCGCCGGGAGCGCGCCGGTAGCGCTCGAGAGCGCCGCCGGACGCGCCGCACTGCGCGGGGTTCCGTGGACGTTCGACTTCAAGCGTGGCGCGATCGTGCGATAGTTGGCATGCGCATGTCGCTAAATTGCGGAACACGCAGTTCCGATCGTCCGATTGACCCCCGGGAGAAGTCGCATGCGAATGCTCGTCCTAGGCGCCGGCCTCCAAGGCTCGGCGTGTGCGTACGATCTGCTCCAGAACCCGGCGATCACCGGGGTGCTGCTGGCCGATCGCGATAGCGCGGTGCTTCCGGCGTTTCTGTCCCGGTACGCGGGCGATCCGCGTCTCGTGCGCGTCGCGCTCGATGCAAAAGACTCGAACGCCGTTTCGCGCGCGATGGATGGAGTGAACGCCGTGATGTGCGCGCTCCCGTACTATTTCAATTTCGAAATGGCGCGCCTCGCGGTCGAAGCCGGCGTGCATTTCTGCGATCTTGGCGGCAACACCGAAATTGTTTTTCAGCAAAAGGGACTCGACGCCGCGGCGCGCAAAAAGGGCGTCACCGTGATTCCTGATTGCGGCCTCGCACCGGGCATGGTGAATGTCCTCGCGCAGCTCGGCATCTCGCGTGTCGACAAGGCTTCGCGCGTGAAGATTTTCGTCGGAGGGCTGCCACAGCATCCGGAGGGCCCGCTCAAATATCAGATCGTGTACTCGCTCGAGGGAGTGCTCGACTATTACACGACACTTTCGTCCGTACTGCGCGGCGGCCGGCGCACGATGGTGAAGGCGCTGTCGGAAATTGAGATGGTGAAGTTCGACGCGCCCGTCGGCGAACTCGAGGCGTTTCACACCGCCGGCGGACTGTCCACGATGGCGACGCGCTACGAAGGACAGGTCCCGACCATGGAGTACAAGACCCTGCGCTATCCCGGACACGCGCAAATCATGGAAGCGATTCGCGAACTCGGACTGATCGATTCACAGCCGATCGACGTGAAAGGCGCGAAAATATCGCCGCGCGATGTGGCGGTCGCCGCGATGGAGCCGCATTTGCGAAAGCCGGCGAGCCCCGATCTCGTTGCGCTGCGCGTGATTGTCGAAGGGACAAAGCAGGGAAAACCCGTGACGCACACGTTCGAGATGATCGATCGCTTCGATGCGGAGCATGGCATCAGCGCGATGGAACGCACGACGGGCTACTCGCTTTCGATCACGGGCCAGATGCAGGCCGCGGGCGGGATGCACGGTGAAGGCGTTCTCACTCCTGACGAATGCGTGCCGGGTGAGCGCTATATGTCGGAACTGGCCAAGCGCGGAATTGTGATCCGGGACACCATAAGCTGACCGCAATAGAACGGTCAAAAGCGGAACAATCTGCGCCACGAACAGTAGGATTATATGGGTGCCGATTCAGTTGTGGCGGCGTCCGATCTCGAAGCTGGGAGACTCTATATGAAACTCACTCGTCTGACTACACTCGCGATCGCCGCGGCTGCGCTCGCTGGAACTCTTGGCGCTCAGCAGCGCGGCGGCAATTACGGCGGCAACAATCGTTCTGCGCCGCGCGCTCAGGCACCGCAGCGCGCTCAGGCACCACGCGCACAGGCTCCGCGCAACTATGCTGAAAATCGTTCGCGCCCGGAATCCCGTCCGATGCAGCAGTACGCACGTCCGGAATCCCGTCCGATGCAGCAGTATGGGCGTCCGGATTCGCGTCCCTCGCAATACGCGCGGTCGCGTCCGGATGTCCGCGGGCATACGGACTTCCGCGGCGACGATCGTCGCGGCATCCCGGTCGCGGATCATGGTCGTCCGCTGATCACGCGCGGCGGGTTCGCCGGACGTGAAGGGTTCAATGGTGGTGTGCGTTACGGCGCGGGCTTCAACCGCTGGGGCGGTCGCTTGGTTCTGCCCTATGGCTGGGAAAGCCGGCTCTATGTTCGCGGATACTTCCCGGTTGCGTACTCGACTTACTGCGAGCCAGTGCCGCCGGATTATGACTACATGCTTCCCGACATGCTGCCGAACTACGATTCGTGCCTGTTCGGCGACCGCATCGTCGTGATGGATCGATTCTCCCGCGGCATCGTCTTCACCGCGATTCTGAGATAGCACGACAAGTTCGCTGATTGCGTCGGAGCGCCGTCCTCAACAGTTTGAGGGCGGCGTTCTGCTTTAACAGACCGAAGACCGAAGTCCGAAACCACACCACGGGATTTCATGCATCGAGCAATCAGGAAACTTGGCGCCTCTGTTTCAGTGTTCATTTCATCAATCGCTTTTGCACAGCCGGCACCGGTGAAGCACACCGTGATGGCGGATGGGCATCCGCTCGCGGTGTGGGAGAAAAAAGCGGCGAATCCCAAAGGCGCGATTCTTCTGCTGCATGGCAGAACGTGGAGCACGCTCCCCGATTTCGATCTGCAAGTTCCGGGAGAACATCGCTCGCTTATGGACGCGCTCGTCGCCCGCGGATATTCGGTCTACGGCCTCGACCTCCGCGGCTACGGCGCGACGCCGCGCGATAAAACCGACTGGGATACGCCCAATCGTTCGGTTGAAGATCTTTCCGCTGCGCTCGCATGGGTCGCGAAGAATTCCGGCGCGCCCGGAAAACCCGTGCTGCTTGGATGGTCGAACGGCTCGATGGTTTCCGCGCTGCTCGCCAGCGGCCGCCATACCGATCAAATCTCCGTGCTCATGCTCACGGGATATCCGCATCATCCCGACTCGACCATCGCAACGGTTCCGGATACGGCGAAACCGGCTCACGCGAAAACCACGGACAAAGCCGCGGCGAGCGATTTCATAGCGCCCGGCGCGATCTCAAAAAAAGCGGTCGATATCTACGTTGCGGCGGCGTTGAAAGCGGATCCGATCCGGACGGACTGGCATCATCTCGAGCAATGGAACGGCATCGATCCGAAAAAGATCACCGTGCCCACGCTGCTCATTCAGGGCGAGCTCGATCCCATCGCTGCGACGCCGACGCAGGCGGCTTTCTTCTCGCGACTCGGCACCGCGGATCGCGAATGGGTCGTGATGGCGGGTGGCGATCATGCGTCGCTCATGGAAAACATGCAGCCGGCGTTCGTGTCGGCGATGATCAACTTCATCGAGCGGCCGGTCTGGAAGCATTGACAGTGCGCGGGCCGCGCGCGTGCACCCCTGCCGCGCTCGGCCCGCAGTGTTGTCGTGAAAACCGACTGACGCTTACTCTTCGTTTCCTTCCCGGCGTACCTGCGACGATGTGGCGGCTCTCGCGGTCGCGCTGATGGTGGTCGTACTGCCGCCATCCGCCGTCGCCGTAATCGTGTCCGTTCCTGGAGTCGGGCCGAGTTCCCAGACTACTGCCGCGACGCCGAAATCGTCGGTCACGCTCGTCGCGGTCGTCGCGAACGTGGTGGTATCGCCGCTTGCGGTGATTACGCCGCTGCCCGCGGCCACCGTCCAGGTGACCGTGACTCTGGGGACAGGGTTTCCGCCCGCATCTGTGACGACGACTTCAGCCGGGCGCGAGAGAATTTTTCCCGCCGTGCCGAGTTGATTGTTGCTCTGGTTCGAAGGGGCGATCGCCGCGGGCTGCGGAGAGGTGATTGAGGATGAGCTTTTGCACGCGCTCGACAAAAGCGCGGCCAGCGCCGTGCCAGAAATGGCCGCGCGGCGCGCGAACTGCAATGACTTGTACAAGGGTACAACCTCCGATCTGTGCGTTCTGCTGTGGTCACTCGCGAAAATCGCGTCTTGCTATCGTCGCATGACGGGCGCGAGGCGGGGTGCAGTGACTTAACGCAACAGCGATTCCTAACGTTCGGTTACTTCCATTAACTTTCGATGAGAATCAGCGCGAGAAACTCGCCAGCGTCGCGCCCATCGCGTCCATCGCTTCCTTCGCGCGCCAGTGGTCTTTCCCGTTGTAAATAAATGCGAACACGAGCTGCTCGCCGTTCTTCGCGGTCACATATCCGCCGAGCGAGTTGACGTCGTTCGTCGTGCCGGTCTTCGCGTGGAGATTTCCCATCGCCGGCGTGTGACGCATGCGATGTTTCAGCGTCTCGGTCTGGCCAGCGACCGGCAGCGACTGCTCGAGTACGGAGCCCCATGGCGCTTTGCGCACATAGCCGAGCAGCTGCACCATCGCGCGCGGCGTCACGCGGTCGAGCGTCGAGAGCCCGCTGCCATCGGCGGCGAACACCGCCGTCGGCGCGACGTCAGCCTTTTCGTACAAGAACCGGCGCAGAAGAATGTTTCCGTTTTCCGCGGAGCCCGGCGTGCCCACGCTCTGCGCGGCATCGCGGAACAGCAGCTCGGCGAAATGGTTGTTGCTCTCGCCGTTCATCTGCGTCACGATTTTCTGCAGCGGCGGCGAATCGAACGTCGCGACCGACACCGCGTCGAGCGGCGTGCGCCCGATGCGCACCTGTCCGTCGACCGTCACGCCTTGCGCGATCAAAGCGGCGCGCAGCGCGCCCGCCGCGAACAATTCCGGCCCTTCGACCATCACCTGATAGTCGCGCTGCCCGCTCTGCGAGCCGATCCAGCCGCTCACGACGAGACGGCCCGCGCTGTCCTGCCGCACGCCGATGCGGCCGCCCGTGCTGGACGGCGTGATCTTCACGGCGTTTTCAACGGGCACGCCACTCACCGCCGGCAGGAACGACAGTTCCGCGTGTCCGCCATTCGGCCGCACGACGATCGTGATTTTGTTTTCGTTGAACGACAGTGCGGAAACGCGCGCAGCGTACGACGCCTGGAGATAGCGCGTGCGCCATCCTTCGGGCACATGCCCGTCGAGGAACGCCGATGCGTCGCCCACCACCGACCCCGTTACGCGCCGTATGCCCGTCGCCGCGATCTGGCGCGCGAGCGCTTCCATCGGCGGTTCCGCGCCGAGTTCGGCCGCTTTTCCCGCGAGCGTCGGATCGCCCGCGCCGCGCAGCATAAGGTCGCCGTGCAGGGTGCCGTCGGCGGCGAGCTGGCCGGTGCGCAGCACCGTCGTCGAGAATTTACCGTCGGCGCCAAAGCGATCCAGCGCGAGTGAGCTGGTGAACAGTTTCATCGTCGATGCCGGGAGCAGCTGCTCGTCTGGATTCCGTCCGAACAGCGTGTCGCCGTTCGAGAGCGAAACGACGAGCACGCCCCATTTTCCGGTCTTCGCGCGTCCGATCATCGACGAGAGATCGTCGGCGAGTTCGATGCGGGCCGTAGGCGCCGTCCAGTGAATCGCGCCGGCCGCCGCGTTCGTGGAGGCGACTGACGGGCTCTTCGGAGCAGCGAGCTTCACGCTCTTTGCGCGCGATTGCTGCGCGATGACTTTCTTTTTCGGTCCTGTTTTTTTCGCCGGACGTTCGGCTTCCACCGACGCGCGGTCCCATGCGAGTGTCGGGCGCGCGATCATCGGCGCATGAAACGGAAGCGAAGCCGCAAGCAGGATCGAAAGAATCACGGAGTCACACCTTGAAAATGATGTTCTTGCGGGCCAGTGCCCACAGGATCACATACCAAAAAAATACAAAACAGACCGCGAACGCCAGCGACGCATTTCGCGGCGCCAGCCATGGGCTGAATACCGTCTGATACACCACAGACTGCACCGGAGTCGGTGCGCCGTGGAAATCGACTTTCCAAACGGTGTAAATCATTCGTGCCATCATTCCCGACCCCACGAACGCGATAATCGGGTTTATACCATATATGACGATTGGGCGCGTCCATCGTGTCATGCGATGCACATCGGTGATCCAGCTGATCGCCGCAATCGAGACGCATGCCATTCCGGCTGTGAAAACGACGTAGGAACTGGTCCAGAGACTCTTGTTGATTGGAAACGACCAGTTCCACATCAATCCGATCATCATCCCCAGCGCGCCGGCCGCAAACAGGCCATTCAGGCGCTCCTCGAGCGGGAGTTTCTGCCCGAGCCAGCGTCCTGCGAAAATCCCGAGCATGGCCGTGCCAATCGCAGGAATCGTCGAGAGCGGGCCCTCGGGATCCCATGTGACGGAGTTGATCCACAGATGGCCGCCGAGGAGAAAACGGTCGGTCCACGCTGCCAGAGTGCGCGAGGGAATCGTATTGAGGTTCGCGCCGATCCCGCCCATCGCACCGGGAACCGGCACGAGCGTGAGCACGAACCAGTATCCGAGGAGGAGCGTCGCGACGATCGCGACCTGCTGCTTGAGCGTCGTGCGAAGCGAAATCAACGCGGCAATGGTGTAGCAGACGCCGATGCGCTGCAGGACGCCGGGAATTCGAACGTGTGTGAACCGCTCGAGCGGGAAGAAGGGAAAGACGGCCATCAAGAGGCCGAACCCGACGATCAGTGCGCCACGCCGGATCACCTGACGCGCCAGCGCTCCGTCGTCAGCGCCGGCGGCGCGCCTCGCGCTGAGCGAGAGATGCGTGGTAACCCCCGCGATGAACAGAAAGAACGGGAAAATCACGTCCGTCGGTGTCCACCCGTTCCACTCGGCGTGCTCGAGTGGCGGATAGATCGCGCTCCACGTTCCGGGGTCGTTCACGAGCAGCATGCCGGCGACGGTCAAGCCGCGGAACACATCGAGCGACAGGAGTCGCTGCCGTTTCGCTGGCGCTGAATCGCTGAGTGCGGCCGCGGCCGCGCTCACTGATTCACCCGCGGTGCGGCCGGCCGCCAGTCGACCTGCGCGCCGGCGGTGCTGTCAGATTCGTTCGCCGCCCATCGCATGAACACGAACGAGATGACGACGCCGAAAAAAAGCGATCCGGGGACCCACATGATGAGACCACCGAGCGCCTGATCGCGCATCGGCGTGATGCCCCAGATGCGCGGCACGGCCGCGTACGCCGGGTAAAGCAGATGGTCGGCGAGCGCGATGCAAAAGGCGACGACGGACATCGGGATCGTCATGACAAAGCAGTAGAGCATCTGGCCCGGGTACGCGAGGCGTGGCAGCTCCGGCATGTTGCTCGTGAGCGGCCACCACATCAGCGTCGCGGTCACGAGGAACATGAGATGCTCGACGATGTGAATGTCGTGATTCGCCATCGCGAGGTTGTACAGCGGCGGCACATGCCACGCGGCGAGCGTGATATTGAAAATGAGAAACGCGGACCGCGCCCTCGTCACACGATGGGCGAGCGAGTTCACCCACGGAGTTTCCAGCGCTGGCCGCAGCATCCATCCGGGCGTGCCGAGGATCAGCAGCGGCGGAACGATGAGCGTGAGCAGCAGATGCTGCACCATGTGCGCGCTGAACAGGTAATAATCGCTCAGATCATGGAGCGGACCGTTCAGGGAAAGGAACATGACGAGCAGTCCGCTCAGGAACAGCGCGCGCTGCGGATTCGTAGGACGTTGTGCCCCGGCGGACGCCGCGCGATGAATTCGCGCGCGCCATTCGTAGAGCGCCCATAAAGCGGAGATTCCCGCCACCGTACTCCAATGCACGGAGAATTCCTGCCAGCCGATGCGCGCGGTTGGATGGAAAAGGTGTAGGAGGGCGGGGAAGCGCTGGAACATCTATAAGAATCTAACGGTCTTTGAACGCAGGGCGACCGCCGGCTCATCCATTTGTGTCATGCCGCCGGCGGGAAAGTCTCGCTAGAGTAAGAATCGGTGGCAGAGACCCCCTGCTGGAGGAGCGATATGGCGATGCGCGCGAAGGTCTTGTCGGATGGATTGATCGCGGGAATGCTCGGTGCGGCGGGCGTTGCCGCATGGTTTCTCGCCGTCGACATGATCGCCGGACACCCGTTTTATACACCTGATTTCCTCGGACGCGCGGTGTTTGGCGTCCTCGGTCGCGGAATTCAGGACCACGATCAAACATATTTCGTGGTGGCGTACACCGTATTTCACATCGTCGCGTTCGCGCTGCTCGGTATTATTGCGAGCGCGGTCATCACCGCGACGAGAAAGGCGCCGCAGTTCACCGCGGGGATCATGCTCTTTTTCGCGGTGTTCGAAGTTGGATTTTATTTCCTGGCGCTGATGCTGT
>DASYSH010000127.1:0-5380 GCA_036003525.1 Gemmatimonadaceae bacterium
GTACCCGTACGGAGATTCGGCCGACGCGGCGAGCGCGAACACCGCGTCAGCGCGCCGGGCAGGGCCCGTGCCGGTTGGAAGTTTTCCGCGCGGTGCGACGCCTGAGGGACTGCAGGATATGAGCGGGAACGTCTGGGAATGGACCTCGTCGACGATGCAGCCGTATCCTGGCGCGCCGGCGTTTGCGAGTTCGCTCACGCAGTACCGCGTCATTCGCGGCGGCGCATTCGATACCAATGACGCGCTCGCGACCGCCTCGGTGCGCGGCTATCAGAAGGCGACGGCGCTTCCCGATGAGCTGCCCAACACGGGATTCCGTTGCGCGGCCAACGCGTCGCGCTGAACTGCTCCGCCGCGCGGTGATTCTCACGACGTCGTTCGCGATTCCGGGAGATTGCCGATACGTCCGCGCGGCCGTGACATGGGTGATACATCGCGCCATCTGCGGCCGCGGTAGCTTTTCATGAATCCCGGTTCTTTGTCATCTCACGAGGTTCGCATGCGTCACCACTTCCGCTTCTCCGCGTGTTCGCCCGCGCTTCTCGCACTCCTCTGTTCGTGCGGCCGCGGTACGCCCGAATCGGCGCCCGGCGCCGCGTCGCTCGATTCGCCGCAACGCCTTCCGACCGGTCGCACGCTCGATCCCGCCGGCACCGTCGCGGATCTCGGATCGATGCCGCTCGCGATGGTACTCTCGCCCGACGCGCGCAAAGTGGTGGTGCTGCTCAACGGATATCGCGAACAGGGCGTCCAGGTCGTCGACCGGGCGACGGGACACGTCGACCAGACGCTCGCGCAGGCTGCGGCGTTCCTCGGCGTCGCGTTCTCGCCCGACGGCCGCACGCTCTACGCATCCGGCGGAAATCAGGACGTGGTCTATCGCTACGCATGGCGCGACGATCGCGCGACACTCACCGACAGTCCGGTACTCGCCGAAAAGCGCGGCGTCAGCGGCACGCGCTACCCCGGAGGACTCGCGCCGTCGTCCGACGGCCGGTTCTTGTACGTGGCGGAAAATCTCGGCGACTCGCTCGCCGTGATCGACGTCGCAAACCGGCGCGTTGTGCAGCGCCTGGCGACTGAGCGGTGGCCATATGGCGTCGCGGTCGCAAAGGACGGCACGGTCTATGTTTCCGCTTGGGGCGGAAACACCGTTTCCGTCTTCGCTCCGTCGAAAGAGTGGGTGCTCTCTGCGGTCGCGCGGATCCGTGTCGGCCGACATCCGTCCGCTCTGTTGCTTGGCGCGGATGATTCGCGCCTGTTCGTCGCGTCGGCAAGCACGGATCGCATCGCCGTTGTCGACACCAAACAGCGTAAACTGCTCACCGAGATTGTGGACACGCCTCCAGGCGGACCCGGTGAAGGCAGCACGCCGAGCGCGCTCGCACTGTCGGACGACGGCCGCCGTCTGTTCGTCGCGGAATCCGACAACAACGCGATCGCGCTGATCGATCTCGCGCCGGTCACCGCGGGCGTACCGGCCGCGCGCGGCGATGACAGAATCGCCGGACGGGTGCCGACGCAGTGGTACCCCACCGCTGTCATCGTGCGCGGGGATTCGCTGCTTGCGCTCACGGGAAAGGGGCGCGGCACCGCGCCCAATCCCACAGGGGCCGGCCGGCCTCCCAGCGGCGCGACTGCCGATCCACGCCAGTATACCCTCGGCCAGACATCGGGCACGCTGCTGACGTCGACGCTGGCCCGTGCGAACGGTCCCGAACTCACCGCGCTCTCGGCACGCGTATCCCGCGCCAACATATGGGGAAGCACACCGCGGGCGACGAAGCTCCCGCCGTTCGAGCACGTGATATACATCGTGAAAGAAAATCGCACCTACGATCAAATGCTCGGCGATCTGTCCCAGGCCGACGGCGACACATCGCTCGTGTTCTTTCCGCGCGCGGTTTCGCCAAATCATCATGCGCTCGCCGAGCGGTTCGGGATTTTCGATCGGTTCCTCGTCAACGCCGAAGTGAGTCCCGACGGCCACAACTGGTCGATGGCGGCGTACACGACTGACTATACGCAGAAGACCGTGCCGTCGAATTATTCGAAACCTTCTCGCGGGCGCACGTACGATTGGGAGGGCGAGAATCGCAACGCCGCACCGCTGGATGACGATGACGTCGCGTCTCCGGTGAATGGTTACCTCTGGAATCTCGCGCAACGCGCAGGGATTTCGTTCAGGAATTTTGGCGAGTTCGTCGTCCCTGAGGGCGGACGCGGACAGCCGCCGCGCGGATACCTCGGCAACAAACCGTTTCTGCGATCGCATACCAACTCCCTATTTCCGGGGTTCGATCTGGCGATTCCTGATCAGAAGCGCGCCGATATCTGGCTCGCCGAGCTTGCGGGATACGCGGCGCGCGCCGAGATGCCGAAGCTGCAGATCATTCGGCTTCCGAACGATCACACGTCCGGCGGGCGCGCCGGCGCGCCCTCGCCGCGTGCGCAGGTCGCGGACAACGATCTCGCGCTCGGACGAATCATCGAAGGTTTGTCACGATCGCCGTTTTGGAGGAACACACTCGTAGCCGTCGTTGAAGACGACGCGCAGAACGGATCGGATCACGTCGACTCGCACCGGTCGGTGCTGCTGCTGATTTCGGCGTGGAGCAAGAGCGGCGTGTATCACCGCTTTGTGAACACGACCGATGTGATCGCAACTATTGAGAAAGCGCTCTCGCTCGGCTCGCTCTCGCAATTCGATCAGTTCGGACGCCCGGTGACGGAGATTTTCGCGGACTCACCGGACCTTCGGCCATATGTCCCAATGATCCCGGGCGTGAATCTCGCCGAGCGAAATCCCGGCGGCACGCGCGATGCGCGCGAGTCGGCCCAGCTCGATCTTCGTTTCGAGGACGTGGCCGACGAAGCGCTGTTCAATCGCATTCTCTGGAGAATGACGAAAGGTGACCAGCGTCCGTATCCCGCCGCGCGCCGTATGTCGTCGCTCGAATATGTTCGCGCGCGATAACCGCTTCGGAATCACTTAACGCCGCGTCACGGCCGCATGATCGTGCGTCAGCATCGCGCACGGATCATGTCACGACGCCGGCGACGCAATCGTGACGCAATCGTGCGTGGTATTCGCGTGGATCCGCAACAAGCTTTGGGGCCCGTTCCCATCCCCCACTCAGGATTCCCGCGATATGAGAATTCCGGTTTTCAAGCTGGCACTGTCAGCCTTTGCAGCGCTCATCTTGTCGCAGTCCGTGGTCCAGGCCCAGATCACCTCGGGCGCAATCTCGGGCACAGTCGTCGGGCAGGGCGCAGGTCCCGTCTCGGGCGCTCGCGTCACTGCGATTCACGAACCTTCCGGCACACGTTACTTCACCATCACCCGCGACGACGGCCACTTCAACATGCCCGCCGTGCGCATTGGTGGTCCGTACAAAATCACCGTCCAGCGCATCGGATTTCAGCCGGAGTCGCAGGACTCCGTCGATGTGAACCTCGGCGTGACCACCGACCTGGCGTTCCAGATGAGCACGTCGGCGGTCGCATTGCAGAGCATCTCCGTCACCGGTGAGGCGGGGACGTTCAGTTCCGCACGCACCGGTGCCGCCACTCAGGTGAGCGGTGAGGCGATTGCGGCGTTTCCGACCATCAGCCGGCTGCTGACCGACTTCACGAGACTCGCGCCGCAAGCGGCGGGGTCCTCGTTCGCCGGTATGAGTTCGAACTACAACAACATCACGATCGACGGCGCGTACTTCAACAATTCGTTCGGGCTCGCGAGCCAGCCCGGCGGCCGCACCGGCGTGTCGCCGATTCCGATCGAAGCCGTCGACCAGATCCAGGTGAACATCGCGCCGTTCGACGTGCGCCAGGGTTGGTTCGTCGGCGCCGGCCTGAACGCCGTGACGAAGAGCGGCACGAACGAACTGACCGCGACCGCCTATTACAACGAGCGAAACCAGGACTATGTCGGCAGCAAGATTGACGGCGTGCCGTTCAATCCGGGCACGCAGAGTTTTCAGCAGCGCGGATTTGCCGTCAGCGGCCCGGTGATCCCCGACAAGCTCTTCTATTTCGTGAGCTATGAGAACGACAAGTTCGACGTTCCCGCGACGACATTTCTCGCCAACACGGGCAGCCAGACGATCGCGGGAAACACGACGCGCGTGCTGCAATCGGACCTCGACGGCGTCAGCGCGTTCCTCCAGTCGAAGTTTGGCTGGGTGTCCGGTCCGTATCAGCAGTTCAACAACGAGACGCCGTCAGCGCGTCTGCTATACCGAGTCGACTGGAACATCAACGACCGGAACAAGCTGAGCTTTCGCTATAACAAGCTCGATTCCGACGGCGACAACCTGATCTCGAATTCCACCTCGCTGGGCGCGGGCAACCGCCGCACGAATCTGAACGCGATGTCGTTCCAGAACTCGGGTTACTCGATTCTCGAAAACATTCGATCGGGCGTCGTCGAGCTCAACTCGCAGCTCTCGAACAACGTGTCGAACAATTTTCTCGTCGGCTACACCATGAACGATGAGAGCCGCGGCTACAAGAGCCCGCTCTTTCCGACGATCGACATTCTCCAGAACGGCACAGACTACATCACGGCGGGCATGGATCCGTTCACGCCTGACAATCAGCTGCGCTACCACACGTTCCAGCTCCAGAACAACGTGACGTTCTATCGCGGCAATCACGCGATCACCGCCGGCGTCACGTACGAGAAGTACCACTCCGACAACGTCTTCTATCAGGGCGATAACTCGGTGTACGTCTACAACTCGCTGGCGGACTTCTACACGGACATGAACGACTATGCGGCGAATCCAAACCGGACCACGTCGCCGATCAAGCTGAATCACTTCCAGGTGCAGTACATCAACGTGCCCGGAATGACGCAGCCGCTGCAGCCGCTCGACGTGCAGACCTACGGCGGCTATCTGCAGGATGTGTATCGCGCTTCGTCACGCCTCGCGCTGACGTACGGCGCGCGGATCGATGTCGTGACGTTCGGCAACACCGCGATCGAGAATCCCGCAGCGGCGCTGCTCACGTTCCACGATGAGAACGGCAACCCGATTCACCTTCACACCGGGCAGCTCCCGGCGGCCAAACCGCTGTTCTCGCCGCGCGTCGGATTCAACTGGGACGTTCGCGGCGACAAGAAGACGCAGCTCCGCGGCGGTACGGGGGTGTTCACCGGGAAGCCCGAGTACGTCTGGATTTCCAATCAGGTCGGCAACAACGGCATGCTGACCGGCGCGATCGACGTGACGAACACGAGCGCGTTTCCATTCAATCCGGATCCGAATCACTATCACGTGCTGAACGTCACGGGCCAGCCTGCGGCGAGTTATGCAATCAACGCCACCGACCCGCACTACTCGTTCCCGCAGCAGTGGCGCTCCGATATTGCAGT
>DASYSH010000128.1:0-5168 GCA_036003525.1 Gemmatimonadaceae bacterium
GAATGTGCGCGGGGATGTATGCAGGCCGGTCGATGCTCAGGACCGTGGTCCTCGAGCAGGGCATGCCGGGCGGCGAACTGCTCAATACCGAAGTCATCGAAGACTATATCGGTTTCGAACACATCCTCGGCTGGGAACTCGCCGAGAAGTTCAATTCGCACGCCGTGAAATTCGGCGCGGAAATTCGCACATCGGTGCGCGTCGAGAAAGTGCGCAAGATCGCCGACGGCACGTTTGAGACAATCACCGAAAACGGCGATGTGTTCCGTTCTCCCGCGGTGATCGTGACGGCGGGCGGAACGCCGGTGAAGCTCGAGGTGCCGGGCGAAATCGAGTATGCCGGCAAGGGTGTCTCGTACTGCGCGATTTGCGACGGCGCGTTTTTCAAGGGCCACACGATCGTCGTGGTCGGCGGCGGCGATGCCGCGTGCGAGGAGGCGGATTTCCTGACGCGTTACGCCGAGAAGGTGTGGCTCGTGCATCGCCGCGATGAATTCCGCGCGTCGAAAATCGTGCAGCAGCGTTTGTTTGCAAATCCGAAAATCGAAGTGATCTGGGATACGGTCGTCGACAGGATCGCCGGTGCGGACGGCCTCATGACGCATGCGGCGCTGCGCAATGTGAAGACGGGCGCGACGCGCGATCTGACAGCGACCGGCATTTTCATTTTCGTCGGGTTCACGCCGAATACCGGCGTGATCGAGGGGCACGTCGAGCATGATGCCGCCGGCTATCTGCTCACCGACGCGAACATGCAGACGTCGATCCCCGGTCTGTTTGCGGCCGGCGATGTGCGCGTGCAACTCACGCGTCAGGTGACCACGGCCGTGGGAGATGCCACCACCGCCGCAATCGCCGTCGAGAAATTCCTGACCGCGCGCAAGAACGGTCACGCCGCGCCCGCGCCGATGCCGATGCTGATGCGAAAGGCCGGATGATAGTTTCGTCGGTCACCGTCGGCCCGTTCGAGGAAAACTGCTATCTCGTCATGGATGCGGCGTCGCGCCGCGCGGTGCTGATCGATCCGGGTGAGAACGATCCCGCGATCGCGCGAATGGTGAAGGAATCGGGCGCGAAGCTCGAGGCGATCTGGCTTACGCACGCGCACATCGATCACATCGGCGGCGTTGCCGCGATTCTTCGCGAATGGAACGTGCCGGTGCATCTGCATCCGCTCGACCGGGTGATATTCGACCACGGCGCCGCGATCGCGCGGCAATATCAGGTGGCTTTCGAGCCGCCGCCCCCACCGGACGCGGAACTCGCCGAAGGGGATGTGCTGGAAGTCGGCACGCTCCTCTTCGACGTGCTGCATGTGCCCGGACATGCGCCGGGACATGTCGCGTTTCATGGACATGGTGTGCTCTTCGGCGGAGACGTCCTGTTCGCGGGCTCTGTGGGCCGCACCGATCTCGAACTTTGCAGTCCCGCGCATCTGGAGCAGTCGCTCGCCAGGCTCGCGACGCTGCCGCCGGAGACACAGGTACTGGCGGGCCACGGCCCTCCGACGACGATCGGCCAGGAACTGCGGACCAACCCGTTCCTGACCGGTGTGGCGCGGATCGTTCGCGCATGACACAAACCGCGCGGCTGCAGGCGGCGGTGCTGGCCTCCGCGGCATGGCTCGGAGCAGCGGCCATTACTGTCGCAGTCGTGGCTCCGGGCGCGTTTGCCGTTCTTCCGTCGCGATCGATGGCCGGCACGATGGTCGGACGCGTGCTCCCGGCGTTGTTCATCGCGGGGATCATTTTGGGGCTGATCGTCGCGGCGGTCGCCGCCGCGGGGCCGGCGAGTGGGGCGGCGCGCGGGGCCATGGTAACGGCGCTGCTCGCGACGGTCGCGTGTGCCTGCGCCCAATTCTGGATTACGCCCAAATTAGACCGTCTCAGGGCCGAAATCGGGGGTCCGGTCGACGCGCTTTCGCCCGAAGATCCCCGTCGCGTGGCATTTGGGCTCTTTCATGGGTATAACGTGGCAGGGCTCGGTGTCGCGATGCTTGGCGTCGCCGTGTGCCTGTGCTTCCTGCTGTATGCGATGCGTCCGCGCAGCTGACCTGACCTTCCTCATTCGACCGGATTCTCACATGCTCCGTCGTTCATCTCCATTACTCGTCCTCGGCCTGATTGCCGTCGTCGCATCCTGCAACGACCTCACCGGAGGGATCGGCGCCAACGGGAGTCCGGTCGGCATCGTGCTGATGAACGCGCGAACGCAGGGAGCCGGATACACCACGTCGCCCATCGTGAACTTTTATTCGGTCGGTTCGGCGACGTTTTCTTTCTCGACGGTAAACTCCGACACGTGCGTCGCGGCCGCGTACGACACGACCAGCGTGCCCACCACTGCGACGCATATCGGCGCGGGCGCCTACATGATCGCGGCGGTGTCGGGCGACACCGACTCGCTCTACATCTCACCGACGAGCGACAAGACGTACCGGTCGAAACATGTTTCCGGAATTCCGTTCAACCCTGGCGACTCGGTGTTCTTCAATATCGCGGGCGACGCCGTGGGATTCCCGCCGCTGTCCGGCACATCGCGCACAGCCGAGCCGTTCACGATTGCGCGGCCCGTCATTCCCGCGGTGGGCCAGCCGATGACGATTACCTGGACGCCGGCAACGGACAACAATGCCGGCATGTACGTGGCGCTCCTGTACAACAAGGGCGGCGGGACGAATCTCAACGCACAGATATTCTGCGATTTCCATGACGACGGTCAGGGGCTCGTGCAGGCGTCGCTGCTGCCCGCACTGTCGTCGTCGAGCGTTCCCTTCGTGCTGCACGCCCAGCGCCTGCGCACGCAGCTGCTGCAGGGAAGTCTTTCCAATTCGTACTTCAACATCATCTCCACGTTCGAAGTCCCCACTCCCGTCTCGCCCTGATGCCGGAACAATCCGCCACACGCACCGAGCGGGACCCGCTCGGCGCGCTCGAAGTTCCGGCGGACGCGCTGTACGGTGTGCAGACACAGCGCGCCGTAAATAATTTTCAAATCAGCGGCTTGAAACCGCTGCCGGCATTCGTCGACGCCGTCGTGCGCATCAAGCGCGCGGCGGCGTTGACGCACAAGGACACCGGACGTCTCGAGGCGCGTCTCGCCGACGCGATCGTCGATGCGTGCGATGAAGTGCTCGCGGGCGGCCATCGAGACCAATTCGTCGTGGACGTATACCAGGCTGGCGCCGGCACGTCACACAACATGAACGTCAACGAAGTGCTGGCGAATCGCGCGAACGAGATTCTCGGAACGCCGCGCGGGTCGTACGCTCCGGTGCATCCGAACGATCACGTCAACATGGCGCAGTCGACCAACGATGTGATTCCGACCGCGATCCGTCTCGCGATTCTTGGCGAGCTCGCTCCGCTGGCGCTCTCGCTCGTCGCCCTGCGCGGATCGCTCGCGTCGAAAGGCGAGCAGTTCGATCACATCGTCAAGGCCGGCCGCACGCATCTGCAGGACGCCATGCCCATCCGCCTCGGGCAGGAATTCGCGGCGTGGTCGGGCACGATCGAGCGCGCGGTGCGCCGGCTCGGCGACGCAGCGGAATATTTGCGCGACCTGGGAATCGGCGGCAGCGCGGTGGGGACAGGCGTGAACGTCGAGGCCGCGTACCCGGCGCGCATGGTCGCGAATCTGCGCGGCATGACAGGGCTGCAGCTTCGCACGGCCGACCGGATTCAGCTTATGCAGTCGATGACCGATGTCGCATCGTTCAGCGCGGCGCTTCGCTCTCTCGCGCTCGATCTCTCGAAAATTTCGAGCGACCTCCGGCTGCTCGCGAGTGGCCCGCGCACCGGTCTCGATGAAATTGTCTTGCCGGCCGTTCAGCCCGGATCATCGATCATGCCGGGCAAAGTGAATCCATCGATCGCCGAGATGGTGAACCAGGTCTGTTTTCAGGTGGTCGGGAACGACGCGACGGTCGCGGCCGCTTCGGAACACGGACAGCTCGAGCTGAACGTGATGATGCCGGTGATCGCGCATAACGTGCTGTTCTCGATGCGCATTCTGACGAACGCGGCGGTCGCGCTCGACGAGTTATGCGTGCGCGGAATCGAGGCGAACGAGGAGCAGTGCTCGTATTGGCTGGAGCGTTCGGCCGCGCTTGCGACGGCCCTCGCGCCAAGAATCGGGTATGCCAGGGCCGCGGCGATCGCGAAAGAGTCGGTGAAGAGCGGCGAGCTGATCCGTCATCTGGCGGAGCGGGAAAAAATCCTGCCGCCGGATGAACTGGCGCGAATCCTCGACCTTCGCAAAATGACCGACATTGGAATTCCCGGCGAGAGCGCGGTAGACTGAAGCATGCGTATCACCACCTGGGCCGAGTACGGCGTCATCTGCGCGCTGCATCTCGCGAAGCGCGCGGATGAGGGGCCTGTCACGGGCCGCGATCTTTCGGCGCGCGAGAAACTTCCCGCCGATTATGTCGAACAAATTCTCCTGAGGCTTCGGCGCGCGGGAATCGTCGCAAGCACGCGCGGAGCGAAGGGCGGATACGCGCTTGCGCGCCCGTCGGAGGAAATCACGGTACGCGAAATCCTCGCCGCCGCCGAGCTGCAGACGTTCGACCTGCACTGCGAAACGCACCCTGTGGATTCCGAGCGCTGCTCTGCGTCCCACGACTGCAGCATTCGCCCGGTGTGGGTGATGCTGCAACACCGGATCGACGAGGTGCTCGAGGGCGTGCGACTGAGCGACTTGCTCGAGGCCGAACCCAAGGTCCGGCATCGCGTGGGACTTCCGGTGTTGCAGAGCTAAACGTGCTCCTTCCGCTCACTCCCGAGTGGCGCGCCGCTCGCGAGCGCAAACGAAAGGCGATCGCGTTTCTCTCGGCGGTTCGTCGCGAGCCGGATGACGCGGATGTGAAATGGCTCGCCGGCGCCGCAGCGCGCGACGACCAGGATCATGCGCGCTGGGAACTGCGGTACGCGCGGCTCGCGCTCGCCGTTCTTACGGCGCAGCGCGACGCGCTCGACGACCGGACCGGCTCGGACGTCGTCGCGGCCATGGGTGAGGCGGTTGAAAAAGATCCATCGGTCGACCCGATGATGCTGGAGCTGGTCGGCAAACAACTGAACGACCGGCTCTCGGGCTACAAAGAGGCGCTCATCGCGCGCGGCGGAACGGTGGGGAGCGGTGAGCGGCTGGGGCGGGTGCTGCTCGCG
>DASYSH010000129.1:0-2628 GCA_036003525.1 Gemmatimonadaceae bacterium
ACTGACCGATTGAATCCACCGCTATCAGCTCACAGCGTGGAGCTCACAGCTCTCCGCTCAAAGCTCTCTTACTCCGCAGCGCGGCCGAGGACGGGCATCGGATGCTCCGTTTCATGTTCTGGAGGGCGCGGCTGTAGCTTATTCGACACTGGGAACGCCGAAAGAGTTACTCCCCGTTTTTCGAATATGCCGAATTCCCTCTGCTTCACCAGCGGCCGCGAACTCGCGGCGATGATCCGGACGAAAAAAATCTCGGCGCGCGAGCTGATGGCCGCGCATCTCGAGCAGATCGCGCGGGTGAATCCGAAAATCAACGCGGTCGTCGCGAAGCTCGACGATGCGAAATGTCTCGCGCTCGCGGGCGAGGCCGATCGCAAGCTCGCGAGTGGGGAGACGACCGGCCCGCTGCACGGTATTCCATGGGCATTCAAGGATCTCGCAAACGCCGTGGGATTTCCCGCGACGCAGGGCTCGCCGATCTACAAAGACTTCATGCCCACGCAGGATGACACGCTCGTCGCGCGCATTCGCGCCGCGGGTGCGATTCCGATCGGCAAGACCAACGTGCCCGAACTCGGCATGGGTTCGCACAGCTACAACAAGGTTTACGGCACGACGCTCAATCCGTGGGATCTTACCAAGAGCGCGGGTGGCTCGAGCGGCGGCGCAGGCGCGGCGCTCGCCACGGGCTGTCTGCCGCTCGCCGACGGTACGGACCTCGGCGGCTCCCTCAGAAATCCCGCGAACTTCAACAATGTCACCGCGATTCGTCCGACTGTCGGACTGGTTCCGGTCACGCCGTCGAACCTGCCGCTGATGGGATTCAACGTAAAAGGTCCGCTCGCGCGATCGGTCGACGACGTCGCGTTTCTGCTGAGCGTGATGGCGGGCGCTGATTCACACGATCCATCATGCTACCCGTCGGACCCGTCGCAATTCACGAAACCACTCGGGCGCAGCGTGAAAGGCGTCCGCGTCGCGTGGTGCCCCGATCTCGGCGGCCTTCCGCTCGACAGGCGCGTGCGCGCCGTGCTCGATGCCCAGCGCAAGACGTTCGTCGACCTCGGCTGCATCGTCGAAGATGTATGTCCCGATCTCAGCGACGCGGCCGAAGTGTTCGTCACGCTGCGGAAGTGGCGCTCATGGATTTCATATGCGCCGTTGCTCGCCGCGCACCGCGACCAGCTGAAGCCCGAGGCCATCTGGGAAATCGAAGAGGGCGCGAAAGTTTTCAGCGCCGACGTCGCGCACGCGATGGTGCGGCATACCGCGCTGATGGATCGCATGCGGCAGTTTCAGGAGAAATACGAATTCATTTTGTGCGCGGTGAATCAGGTTCCGGCGTTCGATGCGAAGATCGACTGGCCGCACGAGGTCGATGGCACGCCAATGGAGAACTACGTCGCGTGGATGAAGTCGACGTACATGATCACCGCGACATTCCGTCCCTCGATGTCGGTGCCGGCGGGATTTACGACCGACGGGCTGCCCGTCGGGATTCAGATCGTCGGACGGTATCGCGAAGATTTTTCGTTGCTGCAATTCGCGCACGCGTTCGAGCAGGCAACGAACATCGGAAAGCGCCGCCCCCCGATAGCGACGTGACGTCAGGGAACGGTGCGCACGACTCCCGACAGCTGAATCGTCGCGCGGAGCACCGAGTCACGGAACGCGACGAATGTAAGCGGCTTTTGCAGCCGGACTGGCGCCGGCGGCGTGGCCAGATCAGCGACTTCCACCGTGTATGGTCCCGGGATGAGGTCTCGAATCTCAGCGTCGCCGTTGGCGTCGGTTGTCGCGCGATAATGAGTGCCTGGGAGCGAAATCTCATATCCTCCCGCCGCTTTGCCCCGGCTTTCCGCATGGATGTGCAGCGTGCCAAGCGATGCGCGCCACATCGTCCCGTCCGGCCATGCCGCGCTCGCGAGTTCGCCGCCGGCCTCGTGCGGGTAGAGTCGCACCGTTTCGACCACGCGGCCGTTGATCAAATCGTGCTCACGGACGGAGCCAAGACTGCGAATCAACCAGCGATCGATCATCACGCTGCCGTTTGCAGTCTGGTGGAATGAGATTTGACCGCCGGGATGAAAGGCGTCCGTGTTCCCCGGAAGTCCGCGATAGCGATACTCGATTTCGCGGAGCGCGCGCGCCGAGGTGTCGACCCACAGCGTGCCATCAATGTCTACGCGATCGCGCAAACGACTGGCCGCGGCAAACGCGAGCCCCACCTGCTTTGGGCGCGACGCAACCGCCGCCGCAAGCTGAAAGCAGTACGCGGCTGCGAACGAATCGTCGAGCAAGACGTCGGCATCGGGTCCGAATAGCAGCCTGGTGCCGTCGCTGTCGGTCGAGAATCCATTATGAACGAAATCTGTTGCAGAATGCGCGGAGTCGAACGATTTCGCGGTGCCCGTGGCCGAGTCGGCGCGTACGGTGAGCTTCGTGATTTCGTCATCGTGGCCGGCCATCTCGCGTTCGAACTCCAGCAGACGGACGCTTGCAGGATTGCTCTCGCGGGAAACGACCGTTGCAAGCAGCCCGGCGCGCACTTGCTCCCATAGGCCAAGCGCAGCGGCGCGGTCGCTACGCTTCGGGCAGTTCGATTCATCGCGCACATGGACCGCCGTC
>DASYSH010000130.1:0-6101 GCA_036003525.1 Gemmatimonadaceae bacterium
TATTTGTCCGTGGTTCCGGGAATGCGATCGCTCACGCGCTTGAGGAACGGCTCGTTGCCCGAGCGCCAGACTTCGTCGGCCTCGGCTGTTTCGCCGCCGCAGGTCGAATGATACGGCGCGCTCACGGGGCGGCCGTTGTACTTGATGATCAGTCCGAGCGTCCGGGAGACCGCGAGGTTCGAAAAGGGCCGCTCCGCGTCCGCGCCGCCGTACACTTGATCGGCAACGGTCGAAAGCAGATCGAAGTTCGCGTTGCGCGCCGCACCGCCTTCGATGGCGGCGAGATGCAAAACCGTATAGCTGCGCGCCGCGATCGCCTGCGCTTCGGCTGCGGCCGATTCGTTTGGCGCGCGCGGCCCGATCTCCAGCGGCACGACGCCCCGCAGATACCACTCGATCGGCAGTACGTTCACAATCACGATCCCCGTATCGCTCGCAATCACGCGAATCGCGCCGCGATAGTTCTGCGTCCCGAACGTGACGAGTTCGTCTTCACGGTCCGGACGAAGCGTGAGGATACCATCGCTCCACGACGTCGACGTGCCCTGCCGCGTGGCACGCAGCTGCCGGCCGCGGCGCTCGATGCTCCACACGTCGGGCGCGTGCGCGCGAACGAGCGCCGCATTCCTCGCGTCGAAAATCCTGAACGCGCCATTTCCCGAGAGCGCGGCGCCCTGTGCCGCCGTCGCCAGCGCGACACGCACATCGCGCGCGCCTTCCGATCTCGGCAGCGGCGCTTCGTCGCGGGGAATCGTCGGATTCGACGGCACTCCCGTGGCATCCGGGCGCTGCGGCGGTGCTTTCGCGCTGTCCGCGGCGGTGCGCGGGAAAGAGATCATCCCCGGCGGACCGTCGGTGTCCGGAATGCGTTTCGGAGCGCACGCGACGACGAACACCGCGACCAACAATAACCGGAGAGCATCGACCGCCGCGCGCGCAGCAAGACCGCGCGGCTGCAAACTCAACGGCCGAAACTCCCGATCGTGGCGAGCGGCAGCTGCCGTGACGCATGCCGCGGGGCGACGACCGGCGCGTCGATCACCGAGATCACGCGCGCGCTGAAATCGTAGTCGTCCACGACGTCCGTGACTTCCACCTCCACGAATGATCCCGCCGGCGCGTCGCTGTCGAGCCAGGTGACGCCGTCGATGTCGTCGGCCTGCCAGGGGAGGCGCGCGACCGCGCCTTCGGTTGACTCGTCCGCGTTGCGCTCGACCAGTGCATGCACGCGCTGACCGATGCGCTGTTCGTAACGCTCGGCCGTGATCGCGCGCTGCAAATCGGTGAGCCGCTCGAGCCGGTCACGCTTCACGGCTTCAGGGACGTCGTCGGTCATTCCGGCCGCCCGCGTCCCTTCCTGCGGCGAATATGCGAACGCGCCCACACGCTCGAACTGCATCTCCTCGAGGAAATCGAGCAGCTGCTGGAAATCATCGTCCGTCTCTCCCGGGAAACCGACGATGCATGTCGTGCGAATCGCGAGATTCGGAACCGCGTCGCGAAAGCGCGCGACCTTCTCGCGAATTGTCTTTTTCCTTTCGGGGCGGCGCATCCGCTCGAGCACGGCATCCGACGCATGCTGCATCGGCATGTCGAGATAGCGCAGAATCCGCGGCTCGGCCGCGATCACCTCAAGCAAGCGCGGCGTGATGCCCGCCGAATACAAATAGAGATTGCGGAACCAGGAAATCGACGTCTCTTTCACGAGCGCTTCGAGCAGCTCGGGGAGTCGCGCGCCGTCGCGGCGGTCGCGTCCGTAGTGCGCGAGATCCTGCGCGACGAGACTGACCTCGCGCGCGCCCTGGAGTTCGAGCAGCTGCGCCTCGCGCACGATTTCGTCGAGCCCGAACGAACGGTGCCGTCCGCGCATCAGTGGAATCGCGCAGAACGCGCAGCCGTGATCGCATCCCTCGCTGATTTTGAGATAACGCACCGCAGGCGATTCGCCGGCATAGACGCGCACGCCCGGATGCATGGTCACCGCGTCACCGATCAAACCTTTCTCGCGCAAGCGCGGAACCAGCTGGTCCATTTCCGACGCGCCGAGGAACAGGTCGACCTCGGGGAGGACGCCCGCGAGTTCGTCGCGGTGCCGCTCGATCATGCAGCCCACGGCGACGACGGCGGTTGCGGACCCGTCCATTTTCATGCGACCCGCCTCGACGATCGCGTCGATCGATTCGCGCTTCGCCGCGTCGATGAAGCCGCAGGTATTTACGATGATCAACTCGGCGGTCGACGCATCCGTGACCTGCTCGGCGCCATGGTCGATCAGCTGCGCGAGGTAGCGCTCCGAGTCGACGGTGTTTTTATCGCAGCCGAGGGTGACGAGGGCAACTTTCATGGGGGAAAGCTAGCCGCAGGAGCCGGCAGACGGCAGACGGCGGATGGCAGCTGGGACGGCAGACGGGGGATTTAGCGATAGTTGCCGAACTGAAGTTCGACACCGACGTCCAGCGTGCGCAAAAAGGCGATAACGGCCTGCAGTTCGTCGCGCGACGGAGCGCTCACGCGAACCTGTTCGCTCTGGATCGACGCCTGCACCTTCTTGAATTTCTGCTCTTTTATCGCCGCGGTAACTTTTTTCGCGGTCTCGACGTCGAGCGCCTGCTTCAGCTTGATCTCGCGGCGCAGCGTGTCGCCGCCGGCGGGGATGATCTCACCAACATCGAGATTTTTCACCGGGACGCCGCGCTTGATCAGCTTCGTCTGCACGACGTCGAACAGTCCGCGCATGCGCATGTCGTTGTCGGCGAGAAGCGATATGATCCCCTCCGCGCGCTTGAACTCGAGCTCGACTTTGGCGCCTTTGAAGTCGTAACGCTGCGCGACTTCTTTCGAGGCCTGATTGATCGCGTTGTCGACTTCCTGCAGGTCGACTCCGGTGGTCACGTCGAAACTCGCTGTTGGTGGCATGAGGGAAATCTAGCGTTTCATATCGAGCATCGCCTCAAGCCGCGTCTTCACCGACGGCCATTCATCATCGAGGATCGAATACCAAGCCGTATCCCGCCGCGTCCCATCGTGATGCAGCATGTGCTTTCGATGAATCCCCTCGAACTGCGCTCCAATGCGCTCGATCGCCCGCCGCGATTTCCCGTTGTTCTTGTGCGTCTTGAGCTCGACCCGCGTCGCGCCGAGCGTCTCGAACGCGTGCGTCAGCATCAGCAGCTTCGCTTCGGTATTCACCACACTGCGCTGAAATGCGGGCGCCACGACGGTCGCGCCGATTTCCATGCGTCCGTCCCGCGCGGAGATATTCAGGAACCGCGTGCTCCCGGCCACTTCGCCGGTCGCGATCAGGACCGTGACGAACGGGAGTCCCGTCCCGTCGCGCGCGCCGGCGAGCCCTTCATTGATCCACGCTTCGAGCGAACTCCTGTCGAGCGGGAGCATCGCAGTCCATTTCCAGAGCTCGCGATCGTACGCCCATTTCGCCATCGCGTCGATGTGCCCGCTCGTCAGCGGCTCCAGACGAACGAATCGCCCCGTCAGTGTGACCGGGGCGATCTTGAGCGGAGTATCAATGCCCGCCACGGATCTCTCCTTTCGTTACCCGAGATAGCTCTCGAGCGCGCGCGCGCGACTCACATGACGCAGGCGGGACAGCGCCTTTTCCTTGATCTGCCGGACGCGTTCACGCGTGATGTTGAGCACCGCGCCGATCTGCTCGAGCGTCATCGGCTCCGATCCATCGAGACCAAAATAGAGCTTGAGAATTTTTGCCTCGCGCTCCTTGAGCCCGGACAGCGCCTGCTGGATCGATTCCGTCAGCGCCTTGTCGAACGTTTCTTCGTCCGGCGTCTGGTTGGTGGTATCCGGGAGATAGTCGAGCAGCCGGTTGTCTTCGCCCGCCGACATCGGCGCATCGAGCGAGATATGGATCTGCGAAATCGCCATCGTCTTGGCGACCTCTTCCTCGGTCAGATCGGTTCCGCTCGCGATTTCGGCATGCGTCGCTTCGCGCCCCAGCTCCTGCAAGAGCGCGCTCGCGCGCTTGCCGATGCGGTGCAGCGTCCCGGCGCGGTTGAGCGGCACGCGCACGATGCGGCTCTGTTCGGCGAGCGCCTGGAGGATCGCCTGGCGAATCCACCATACCGCGTAGGAGATGAACTTGATCCCCTTGGTTTCGTCGAACTTATGCGCGGCGCGAATGAGGCCGAGGTTGCCCTCGTTGATCAGATCGCTGAGCGAGACGCCCTGGTTCTGATATTTCTTCGCGACGGATACGACGAAGCGCAGATTCGAGCGCACGAGCGTGTCGAGCGCCTCTTGATCGTCCCCGCGAATTTTTTGGGCGAGCGCAACTTCCTGCTCCCGCGTGATCAGCGGAAAGACGCTGATGTCACGCAGGTACTGGTCGAGCGAACCTTCTTCGTACATCTGTCGTTTGTGGGGCAAACCAGCCATGTGCTTCCCGCTCCTGCAATCCTGAGTGGTACTCGCCGGCATCAGCGTGGGTAGAATGTGGAGCGCAAGCGGTTCGAGCGTAAGGCCAGTTTTCTAATTCGATTTTCGGCTATTGGACACGCTCACCAAGCCGCTTCCAGCGCACACGCGTCAGCCAGTCGAGCGCGTTCGTGCTATCCGGCGAGTAACTGTAATAGACGAAGATCGGACTTCCGAGCACGAGCGAATCCGGGACGAAACCCCAGTAGCGGCTGTCGAGCGAATTGTCGCGATTGTCGCCGAGCATGAAATAATGTCTTGCGGGCACGACAATCGGGCCCCAGTTGTTGCGTGATGCATGATACGACGCAATACGCGTCGTGCGCGACACCAAAAACTCGCGCTGCCAGCCAAATTCTTCCCCGCGCGGATCCGAGTTCGGATCGGTGTGCGTCACATAGCGCTCGAGCTGGACTTTTCCGTTGCGGATGAGCGTGCCGTTGTGCATCGCGATCGTATCGCCCGGCAATCCGACGAGCCGCTTCACGAAATTCTTGGTCGGATCCTCGGGCCATTCGAACACGACGATATCGCGGAACCGCGGCGCGTGCACCGCCGGGAGCCGCTTGTTCATGAACGGCACCTCGGCGCCATACACCAGCTTGTTCACGAGCAAGAAGTCGCCGACGAGCAGCGTCCCTTCCATGCTCCCGCTCGGAATGCGATACGCCTCGACGAGGAATGCGCGCACGACCAGGAACAGCATGATCGCAAGCGACAGCGACTTTGCCCATTCATATAATCCGCGCGCGAACGAGCCGAGCGCGCTGCGGCGCTGCGGTTCCGGCTGCGGCACGCTAATCGGGTCCAGATCAGATTCTGCCATATGCAAGTTCAAATAAGAGCCGTAGCTGTAAGCTGTGAGCGCATGGCTCTCGCCTCACAGCGATCAGTAGTTGTCGATCTGAGCCCGCTGCAGGCGCCCCGAATAATCCACGTACCCGACCTTCGTCTCGCTGTAGAACTCATACACTTCCCACCCCCCTTCGCGATGCCCGTTCCCTGTCTGTTTGACACCGCCAAACGGCAAATGGGCCTCCGCGCCGATCGTCGGCGCGTTGATGTACGTGATCCCGTTATCCAGCTCGTTGAGCGCCCTGAATGAAATATTCACATCCCGGGTGTATACCGACGACGACAGACCATAACGCACATCGTTGTTCACGCGGAAGGCCTCGTCCGCGTCCCGCACTTTGATCACCGAAAGCACCGGCCCGAAAATTTCCTCCTGCTCGAGCCGCGACATCGCCTGCACCCCGGTGAAAATCGTCGGCTGAAAAAAGAAACCGTTGTCGAGTGCTTTGCCGGTTGCGCGTTTTCCGCCCATGCGGAGCACAGCGCCTTCTTCGATACCGATCTTCACGTAGCGCTCCACTTTGTCGAGCGCACGCGCGTTGATCAGCGGGCCGACATCGGTGCCCTGCGCGCGGCCGTCGCCAAGCACGAGTTTCTGCGCCCGCGCCTCGAGCATCGCCACGAACTTGTCGTGCACCCCTTCCTGGACGATCAGGCGGCTTGTCGCCGTGCATCGTTGCCCCGTGGTGCCAAACGCTCCCCACAAGACGCCTTCGAGCGCGAGTTCGAGATCGGCGTCGTCGAGCACGATCATGGCGTTCTTGCCGCCCATTTCGAGCGAAAGGCGTTTGTGCATG
>DASYSH010000131.1:0-3758 GCA_036003525.1 Gemmatimonadaceae bacterium
ATAGCCGCACGCCGTGAGGGCGATTGCGCGCGCGAGATCGGCGCGCGGCACATTCGCGAGATCGGCGCGGACCTGGCGGAAATCATACGTCCGCAGTTCGTGCCGGAGCGCAAACAGTGCGACGCCGAATACGGTGAGACCGGCCGCGATGCCGATCATCGATCGCCACTTCGCGATGAACGTCTTTGCTGATTCCCAGGTCACGCCGGAAGTTCCACCGTCGCCTTGCGTTCGAGCAAGCCCCACCCGACGACCTTGCCGCGGATCGCCGCGATGAAACTTTTGACCACGACCGAGTACATGATCTGCCGGTACGCGAATCGCTGGATCATGATGAGCCACGACAATCCCTTTTCTTCGTCGGGCTCCATCAAGAACGCGATCATCGCGCCAAGCCAGTCGGTAACGAGGAAGATTCCGTAGAACATGAGCACGTGCTCGAGATCCGTGAGCGCGTACGTCTCGCCGTGCGTCCTGAATGTGAACCAGACCGAGACGAGCGAGAACACGAACATGAGATCGGCGAGGGGCGAAAGCGCGGTGAGCAGCAGCTGAAAGAGCCACGTGTTCGGCAGCGCGACGAACCCGAGCGAGCCGTACTTTCGCTTGAACATCGCGTCGCGATGTTTCCATGCGCACTGCAGCGTGCCGAACGACCAGCGGAACCGCTGCCGCGATAGCGTCCCGAGTGTGTCCGGCGCTTCCGTCCATGCAATGGCACGTTCGGCATACGCGATCACATGCCCCATTTTCCGGATCGTGATCGTGAGATCCTGATCCTCGGCGAGCGTGTCGTGCGTGAAACCGCCGGCTTCAATCACGAGGGAGCGGCGCCACGCGCCCACGGCGCCCGGGATAACCGTGATGCAGTTGAGCAGGGAGAACGCGCGCCGGTCGAGGTTCTGCGACGTCACGTATTCGAGCGCCTGCCAGCGCGTGACGAGGTTCACGCGATTGCCGACTTTTGCGTTTCCCGCGACGGCGGCGACTTCGGGCCGCGCGAGCGGCGCGACGAGCGCGGCAACGGTGCCGGGCTCGAATTGCGTGTCGGCATCGAGGCAGATCACGATGTCATCGGTGGCGCGCGCGATTCCGTAGTTGAGCGCGGTCGCCTTGCCGCCATTGGCTTTTGTGAGCACGGTGACGCGCGGATCGTCGCCGAACGCCCGCATCGCGGCGCCGTATGTGTCGTCGGGCGATCCGTCGTCGACCACGATGACGTGGATCGCGCCGGCGTACACCTGCGTCAGCAACGATTCAATCGTCCGCACGATGACCAGCTCTTCCCGGTACGCCGGCACGATCACGCTCACGGGCGGCGTGAAGGGAACGTCGTGCACCGACGGCCGCGTGCGCGCGCGCTGAATCGCCGCGAGTGTCATGATGAACATCAGCCGCGCCACCCCTAGCACGACGCATCCGAGGAAGACCCAGTAGAGTCCCCAGTCGACCAACCCGAAAAATCCGAACGAGACAATGTCGACGAGATGCGACCAGAGTGTTTGCGATGCGAGCGGCGGCATCGCTTCGTCGCGCGTAATCCCCGCGAGCTCTGAAACGAGAACGGGTTCGTAGCCGCTCGCGCGGAGCGAATCGATCAGCGTCCCGAGGATCGCGACTGTTCCGGTGCGGTCGCCGCCGGAATCGTGCATGAGGATGATGTTTCCGTCGCCGCGCAGCGCGAGCGTCGTCGAGAGAATCGAATCGGGATTGGTGATGCGCCAATCCTCGGAATCCATTTCGACGCCGACGGTGAGATAACCGAGGTCCGTCCCGAGCGCGACGGCATCGAGTTCATCGCTCGATGACGGGTTGGCGTCGCCGAAATACGGCGGCCGGAAGAGTGCGGTGCGACGGTTGGTGATCGTCTCGATCAGTCGTCCGGTTGCGACGAGCTCGAGCTTCGAAAGGAACGGGCCCGTGAGTTCGAGATTCGGATGGGTATAGGTATGGTTTCCGACTTCGTGCCCGTCCCGGATGATGCGCGTCAGGATCCCCGGATATTCATCGGCCTGTCGTCCGACGACGAAGAACGTCGCCTTCGCGTGGCGTGAGGCCAGCGTGTCCAGAATCGCGTTTGTGTAGCGCGCGTCGGGGCCATCGTCGAACGTGATCGCGACTTTGCCGGAATCGCTCGAGCCGAATCGCTGCACGACCCACGGTGAAGGGAACTGCGTAATGGTCTCGTGCGTGACGATCTGCGTTTTCGGATCGAACTGCAGCAACCGCCGGCCGGCCGATGGACGCGTCGTGATGCGCAACAGTCCGCCCTTTCCGTCGAACTGCGGATCGTACCCGCCCGGAATCTCGGCGAGCATTTCCGGTTTGCCGTGCGGAATGTCGTTCGACACCGCCTGCCAGATCGACGGATCCTCGGATCCGAGCCTCCAGATCGCCGAACCCGCCGCGCCGAGTTCAACCCCGGCGCGCGCCTGATTCCAGGCGGTAACGCCATCGAGGAACCAGGCGACGTGGTCGGCGCCGCTGGTGTCGGAGTATGTGACATACGGATTGAGCGAAACCGAATCGAATTGCACCGTGGCGCCGCGCGCTTTCGCGCGCACCATCGCGTCTTGAAACGTCAGCACGCCGCCGGTGAGTTTCGGTCCCGCGTCATTCCAGTCGTAGCCGTACGCGCCGAGCGCCAAAATGGATTTCTCCGGCGGAATCCATTTGAGAAAATCTTTCGCGCGCGCGACGTACCACGCCTGGCTCGCGACCGGTCCCGGTTCGCCGCCGCCATAGTGCTCGTCGTACAGCATTACGAACACGTAGTCGTTCGCGGCGGCGAATCTGCGCGCGAGCGCTTCGTCCGTGCTCACGGCAACCGCGGACGTGAGCAGCCGGCCGCCGATGCGCAGGCCGTCGCGCAGCAGGCGCATGAAGTTGAACATCGGGTCGAGGAGATCGTCGGGAACTTCCTCGAAGTCGACCGTGATTCCCGCGAACCCGAATTTCTGCGCGGCCTCGATCAGCTGGATCGCCGCGGCCTGCTGCGATGCGGGCGTCGCAAGCAGACGGCGGAGCAGGCTCGCGTCGAACTTCGTCCCGTCGAAATTGCTGACCATCGCGAAAATGCGCGGCCTGTCTTTCTCGGCAAGATTTTGCACGACGTACAGCACCTTGGCGTCCGGCGTGATTTTGACGCCGCCCTTCTGCCCGAGGAACACCCACTCGCCGATTACCCAGTCGAGATCGGTGACGTGCGCTTTGAACGAGGAGAATGAGTTGTCATCCCAGTTCACATAGAAACCGGCGACGATCGGCGGACGATCCGAGTTCGGCGTGATCTTGCGCGCGGCCGGCGAAGTTTCGGTTGCGCGATTCACGGCGACGGGCAGCCGTTCGGTGTGCGTCGCTGGAGGAGCCGGCTTTCTCGTGAGCGCCGCGAGGAGCTGCTGGCGGTCGGCGCGTTTTCGCGCGGCGTCGCGACTGGCGACGAGCGCGTTCGATGATGACGTGATGCGGATCGCGGATTTGGCGGCTTGCAGGCGCGGAAGGATCGGCGGGATCAGGAAGGTGATCGCGAGGCCGAGGGCAACGAGAGTCGAGAGAATGCCAACGCCGAGCGTCGCGCGGCGGATGGCGCGCCAGCGCTTGCCCGAGGGATCGAGAAAGACAGAGTTCGAGTGCGAAGCCATGCTGATTCAATGTAGTTGGCCCCCGGAAGTAGTTGACAGACAGCTCCCTGTAGGCAGTCAACTTCCGGGGTTCAACTACCTTTACGTGACGGGAGTGAACTACCTTTCCTACACCAA
>DASYSH010000132.1:0-1670 GCA_036003525.1 Gemmatimonadaceae bacterium
GATGATTTTTTTCGGCTGTATGTACTACCCGTGGGAAGGGCTCAGCAGCGTGCCGGTGATGAAATACGCGGTGCTGGTGAATCCGCTCGTCTATGTCGCAGAGGGAATGCGCGCGACGCTCACGCCGGATGTGCCACACATGGATCTCGAAGTCGTCGCAGTCGCGCTGGTGGTGCTGCTTTTACTTTTCTGGTGGCTCGGGCTGCGCGCGTTCATGAAGCGCGCCGTCACGTAGCGGTGAGACGTGCGGAGTGTGCCCGGCGGGATCGGGAATCGTCGACGGTACCGGAGCGCCCGCGATCTATCTACTATTGAAAGACATGACGACGACCTCTCCCGATCCCGCAATTGCCGCGCCTGCGCCTGAACCAGGCGCACCATGGACGATCGACGCGGCACGCGCGCTGTACAACGTCGAAGGCTGGGGAGACGGCTTCTTCGACATCAATGAGAAGGGCCACGTCGTCGTTCGTCCCGACAAGGATCATCCCGGTCGCGGACTCGACCTGTTCGAACTTGCGATCGACCTCGAAGCGCAGGGCGTGACGCTGCCGGTGCTCCTCCGCTTTTCGGATATTCTACGCTCGCGCATCGAGGCGCTCAATAAGAAATTCCATGTGGCGATGGAAGAGTTCTCATACACGGGCGGTTACACGACCGTGTATCCCATCAAGGTCAATCAGCAGCGCCACGTCGTGGAGGAGATCGTCGAGTTCGGTCATGCGAGCGGCGTCGGCCTCGAATGCGGATCGAAGCCGGAACTGCAGGCCGTGCTCGCGCTGCGCGAAAGCACTGACCATCTGCTGGTGTGCAACGGCTACAAGGACGAAGAGTTCATGCGGCTGGCCCTCATGGGTCAGCGGCTCGGGCACAAAGTCTTCATCGTCATCGAGCAGGTGAGTGAACTCGACGTCCTGCTGCAGGTCGCCGACCAGATGGGCGTCGTTCCGGAATGCGGCGTGCGCATCAAGCTCAGCACGGAAGGCAGCGGACGCTGGGCGCAGTCCGGCGGCGAGAAATCAAAATTCGGATTGAGCCCGGCGCAGCTGATGCAGGTGATCGAAAAGCTCACCGCCGCGGGCAAGCTGAATATCGTCAAACTGATCCATTGTCATCTCGGATCGCAGATCACCGATATCCGTTTCATCAAGCGCGGACTGCAGGAGCTTTCGCGCTACTACGCCGAACTCCGCTCGATGGGACTCGACATCACGCACGTCGATGTCGGCGGCGGACTCGGCGTCGACTATGATGGGTCGCAGTCGACGGCGCAGGCGAGCGTCAACTATTCGCTGCAGGAATACGCGAACGACATCGTCTACACGCTCGGCGAGGTGTGCCGTGACCGCGAACTGCCGATGCCGCACATCATCAGCGAGTCGGGGCGCGCGCTCACCGCACACCATGCTTTGCTGCTCGTCAGCGTGATCGACGTCGAGTCGGCGGCGGAGCAGCCGGTGCCGGCGATCAACGGCGAAGATCATCCACTGCTGCACGAAATGTCGGACGACCTGAAAACCGTGACGCGCAAGAACGCGTCGCTGCGCAGGGTGCGCGAGGTCTATCACGACGCGGTATTCGATAAGGAGCGCGCGCAGGCCCTGTTCAACAGCGGCGTCCTGTCGCTGCGAAACCGCGCGCTCGCCGAGCGTTTATACCTGTGCTCGATC
>DASYSH010000133.1:0-5330 GCA_036003525.1 Gemmatimonadaceae bacterium
TCCATAGATGACTGAGAAAAGACCGATCATCGCCGTCGACGCGATGGGCGGCGACAATGCGCCCGCCGAGATCGTCGCGGGGGCCTTGCTCGCCGCGCGCGCGTACGACGCCGACATCGTGCTCGTCGGCGACGAGGCGCAGATCCAACCGTTGCTCGGTATCGATACGCCCACGAATATCCGGATCGTGCACGCGCCGGACTCCGTGCCGATGGATCAGCACGCCTCGCAGGCGCTCCGCCGATCCGGGACCACCTCGCTCGGCGTCGCGGTCTCGATGGTCAAGAGCGGCGACGCCGATGCGGTCGTCTCGGCCGGCAATAGCGGCGCGTTCTTGGCGATCGCGCTGATCAAACTGCGCACCATCGAAGGCATCGCGCGCCCGGCGATCGCGACCGTCTGGCCGGCGCTCAAGGGCCCGACCGTGCTGCTCGACTCCGGCGCGAACGTCGATTGCTCCGCCGACGAACTCGTGCAGTTCGCGCGCATCGGGTGCGTGTATGCCGAAGACGTGCTCGGCCGTCCGAATCCAAGCGTCGGACTGCTTTCGATCGGCGAGGAACCGGAAAAAGGCAACGCGGTCGTGAAAGAGGCGAACGCGCTGCTGATGCAGGCCGGGCTGAATTTTCAGGGCAACGTCGAAGGACGCGATTTACCGCTGGGCGCGAGCGAGCGCGGGCCGATCGATGTGGTCGTGTGCGACGGCTTCGTCGGCAACGTGATCCTGAAATTCTACGAGTCGGTTGCGCCGATGATCGTGAAACTCATCGGCGAGAAAGGTGTGAGTCACGATGTCCTCGAGAGCGCGATGGAGACACTCGACTACGCAACGACGGGCGGCGCGCCGCTCCTCGGTGTGAAGGGCGTGAGCATCATCGCGCACGGAAAATCGTCGTCGACCGCGATTCGAAACGCGCTGCACGTCGCGGCGCGTTCCGTCGAAACCGGCATGAGCGCGCATATCGGGCAGCGGCTCGCGCAACGCGCGGCCGCGCAGCAGGGGGTGGCATGATGCGAGTCTCCAGAGGCGGACGACAAGCATGAAGCGGCCCTGGGCGATGATCGCCGGCACCGGCCATGCCGTGCCAAAGCGTGTATTTCGCAACGACGAGTTCGCCGCGATCGGCATCGACACCAACGATGCGTGGATCCGCGAGCGCACCGGAATTCGCGAGCGTCATATCGCCGGCGAAGGCGAGACGCTGACGTCGATTTCCACCGAGGCGTCGCACAAGGCGATGGCCGCGGCCGGCGTGACCGCCGCGGAAATCGACATGATTATCGTCGGCACCTGCTCGCCGGATCGCTGGCTGCCGTCCGCGGCGGCCGAGCTGCAGGCCGCTCTCGGCGCAACGCGCGCCGTGGCATTCGACGTGGGCGCCGCGTGCAGCGGATGGCTATACGGCATGCAGGTCGCCGAGGGGATGATCGCGGCAGGGAACGCCGAGACGATTCTCGTCGTCGGCGCCGAACTGCTGAGCCGCATCGTCAACTGGAAGGACCGCAACACGTGCGTGCTGTTCGGTGATGGCGCGGGCGCCACGATCGTGAAGCACAGCACCAAGCAGCGCGGGATTCTCTCGACGTACATGCGCAGCGACGGCACGCTCGCGAACCTCTTGTACCGTCCCAAAGGCGGCGCCGCCGAGCCGATGAACGAACAGATTCTCGCGGAAGGGTCGCACCTCGTCAGCATGCAGGGGCGCGACGTGTTCAAGAACGCGGTGCGCTCGATGGCCGATGCGGTCGACCGCGCGCTCGACGGGGCGAAGCTATCCGCGAGCGACATCGACCTGCTCATCCCGCACCAGGCGAACGTCCGGATCATCGAAGCGACCGCGAAGCATGCGGGCGTGTCGATGGACAAAGTGTTCGTAAATGTCGATCGCTTCGGCAACACCTCTGCCGCGTCGATTCCGATCGCACTCGACGAGGCGATCGCGCAGGGCCGCGTGAAAGAAGGCACGATCGTGATGTTCGTCGCGTTCGGCGCCGGGTTTACGTGGGGCTCGATGGTGGAGCGCTTCTAGAAAACGATGGAAGATCGAAGATCGAAGTTGGATATCCTTCTTCTATTTCCCGGCCAGGGCTCGCAGAAGCCCGGCATGTGCAAAGACGTGGCCGAGGCTTTTCCAGCCGCGCGCGACGTCTGGGCGAAGGCGGACGCCGCGCTCGGCACGAGCCTCAGCACTCTCGCGTTCGAGGGTCCGGCCGAAGAACTGACGCTCACCCACAACGCGCAGCCTGCGCTGCTCGCGCATGGCGCGGCGATCTGGGCGGTGGTGAAAGCGCGGGTCGCGCCGCACGTGAAGGCCGCGGCCGGGCACTCGCTCGGCGAACTCACCGCCTATCACACCGCCGCCGCGCTTCCGCTCGACGACGCGGTAAGACTCGTCCGCAAACGGGGCGAGCTCATGTTCGAAACGGGGACGAGCCGCCCCGGCGCGATGGCCGCGATCCTCGGCGAGCTGCAGCGCCCGATCGAAGAGATTTGCCGGGAAGCGAGCGCGGCCGGCGAAGTCGTCCCGGCGAACTACAACGCGCTCGAGCAGGTCGTCGTCTCGGGCGAGATCGCCGGCGTCGAAAAGGCGATGGAACTCGCGAAGGCCGCGGGCGCGAAACGCGCCGTGCGGCTCGGCGTCAGCGGCGCATTTCATTCGCCGCTCATGCAGCCCGCGAGCGCGGGGCTCAAATCCGCGCTCGACACCGCGAATTTTTCCGAGGCAGACTGGCCGATTTATTCGAACGTCTCCGCGCAGCCGGTGCGGTCAGCGTCTGACGCGCGATCGCTTCTGCTCACGCAGCTCACGAGTCCGGTGCGCTGGGTGCAGATCATTCATGCGATGTCGGCGGCGCATCCCGGCGCGCTGTTCGTGGAGATGGGACCGGGCAACGTGCTGACCGGGCTTCTGAAACGACTTGCACCCGATCATCCCGCGCTGGCGTGCGGCACGGTCGCCGACGTCAACGCCCTCCTCGAGCGGATATCACAGTGAAGATCGACTTATCGGGAAAATCTGCGCTCGTCACGGGAAGCACCCGCGGCATTGGACGCGCGATCGCCGAGACGCTCGCGTCTTGCGGGGCAAAAGTCGCGGTGGTGGGCCGGGATAAATCGAAATCCGACGCGGTCGCGGGCGGCATCGCCGGCGCGCGCGGCTATGCGTGCGACGTCGCGTCACCGTCCGACGTGCTGAAGCTCGTGGAGGAAGTCGAGAAGGATTTTGGCGCAATCGACATTCTCGTGAACAACGCCGGCATCACCAGAGACAACCTGATGCTGCGCATCAAGGACGACGACTGGGATGCGGTGCTCGATTCCAATCTGCGGTCGGCGTTTCTCGCGATCCGCGCCGCGAGCCGCGGGATGATGAAACGCCGGTGGGGGCGCATCGTGAACATTTCGAGCGTCGTGGGGCTCACGGGGAACAAGGGCCAGACGAACTACGCCGCGAGCAAGGCCGGTCTGATCGGCCTCACGAAGTCCGTCGCCAAGGAATTGGCCTCGCGCAACATCCTCTGCAACGCGATCGCGCCGGGTTTCATAGAGACCGACATGACCGCCGCGATGACCGAGGAGGCCCGCACGGGCATGATGGCCCAGATCCCGCTGGCGCGCCTCGGGACCCCCGCGGATATCGCCTGGTCCACGGCTTATTTGTGCTCAGAATACGCCTCGTACATGACCGGCCAGGTGCTGGTGGTGGACGGGGGCTTGGTGATGTGACGAATTCGCATTCCTCCAACTATATTTCCGCAGGCCGATTTACCCCCTTTACGCACCGAGGATTTGAGTCATGGCTGATCATTCAGCGAAGGTCAAGGACATCATCGAGAAGGAACTCGGTGTCGAACGTGAGAAGCTCACGCCCGAAGCGAGTTTCATCGAAGACCTTGGCGCCGATAGCCTCGACATTGTCGAGCTCGTGATGGAATTCGAGAAAGAATTCAACATCGACATTCCCGACGAAGACGCCGAGAAGCTTCGGACCGTCGGCGATGCGACCAAGTATCTGGACTCGAAGATCGGCGCCTGATGAAGCGTCGCGTCGTTGTCACCGGCATCGGGTGCGTCACGCCCGTCGGAAACGACGTCGCGACGACATGGTCCGCGATTCTCGAGGGAAAATCGGGAGCCGCGCCGATCACGAAATTCGATGCATCGGAATGGCCCGTGCGTTTTGCGTGTGAGCTGAAAGGGTTCGACCCGCTCAGCTGCATGGACCGCAAGGAGGCGAAGCGCGCGGATCCGTACACGCAGTACGCAATGGCCGCTGCGGTGCAGGCGATGAATGACGCGGGATTCGGCGAGGGCAAGGGCTACACGCCCGAGGATACGGGCGTGATCATCGGCAGCGGAATCGGCGGGCTCTCCAGTTTCGAGGACGAGCACGACGTCTACCGGGAGCGCGGGCAGAGCAAGATTTCCCCGTTCTTCATTCCGAAATTCATCGCCGACATCGCCGCGGGAATCGTGTCGATGCGATTCCACGCGAAAGGCCCGAACTACGCCACGGTCTCCGCGTGCGCGACGAGCGCACATGCGATCGGCGACGCCACGCGCACGATTCAGTACGGCGACGCCGATGTCATCATCGCCGGCGGATCGGAGGCCGCGGTCACGCCGATGTCGATCGGCGGGTTCGCGAACATGAAAGCACTGTCCGAGCGGAACGAGTCTCCGGCGACGGCGAGCAGGCCGTTCGACGCCACGCGGGACGGCTTCGTGATGGGTGAAGGTGCGGGCATCGTCATTCTCGAGGAGCTCGAACATGCGAGGCGCCGCGGCGCGCGCATTTACGCCGAAGTCGGCGGATACGGCGCGACGGGCGACGCGCACCACCTGACGGCTCCGGCCCCGGAGGGAGAAGGCGCGCAGCGCGCAATGCGCCGCGCGCTTCGCGATGCCGGCATCGAAGCGAGCGGCGTGCAGTACATCAACGCGCACGGCACCTCGACGCCCGCGAACGATCTCAATGAAACGAAAGCGATCAAGGCGGTGTTCGGTCCGCATGCCGCCGGGGTCAACGTGAGTTCGACAAAGGGCGCCACGGGCCACATGCTCGGCGCGGCGGGATCCGTCGAGTTCATCCTTGGCGCGCTCGCGATTCAGAACAACTGCATTCCGCCGACGATCAACTACGAGACGCCGGACCCGGATTGCGACCTCGACTACACGCCGAACAAGCCCGTACAGCGGCGCGTGGACGTCGTGCTGAGCAACTCATTCGGATTCGGCGGCCATAACGTCTGCCTCGCAATCCGGCGCTTCACCGAGTAGGGTCTCCAAGCCGTGGCCGATCCGGTCGTCACGCGAATCGCCGAGAAGA
>DASYSH010000134.1:0-2270 GCA_036003525.1 Gemmatimonadaceae bacterium
TCGAGGCCGGCGAGATCGACGCCGCGCGCGGTGAGCGCCTCGAGCTTCTCGACCGGAAAGTCGTCGCCGACGACGCCGACGAGCTGCACGGACGTTTGATGGCTCGCGCTCGCCGAGAAATACACAGCGGAGCCGCCGAGAACATCGTCGGCTTTTCCAAACGGAGTTTCGACGGAGTCGAGGGCGACACTGCCAACTACGAGAACGCTCATTTCATCGGGGGTTTGCGGTTTCGGTGTTCGGTCTTCGGTCTTCGGTCTTCGGTCCCGGTCTTCGGTCCCGCTACATTCGCTCGGGCGCAGAGATGCCCAACACGGAAAGTGCGTTTGCAATGACGATTCTGGCGGACTTCGCGAGCACGAGGCGTGCCCGCATGATGTGCTCGGGTTCGTTCAGCACGTGATGCTTGTGGTACCAAGTATGCACCAGCCTGGCCGTCTCGAGCAGGTAGTTCGCGACGCGATGCGGCTCAAGTGACTCGGCGGCGCCCTGCACCAGCTTCGGCCAGTCGAGGAGCAGCTTGATCAGCTCGCGCTCTTCGGGCTCGGCGAGGTTTTCCCAGCGCACGCCGTCGGACGTGATCGTTTCGACATCGATCTCGCCGACGCGGAAAATTCCGGAGAGGCGCGCATGCGCCATCTGGATGTAATAGACCGGATTTTCCTCGGACTGGGAGCGCGCGAGGTCGACATCGAACACGAGCTGCGAATCGCCTTTGCGCATGAGAAAGAAATAGCGCACCGCGTCGCGGCCGACTTCGTCGATGAGATCGCGCACCGTGACGTAGCTGCCGGCGCGCTTGGAAATTTTCATTTCCTCGCCGCCCTTCATCACGGTCACCATCTGGTGCAGGACGTACTCGGGGTAGCGCTCGGGGATCCCCATCTCGAGCGCCTGGAGCCCTGCGCGGACGCGCGTCACCGTGCTGTGGTGGTCGGCGCCCTGCACGTCGATCGCGCGATGAAAGCCGCGCTGCCATTTGGTGACATGGTACGCGACGTCAGGCACGAAATACGTATAGGTGCCGTCGCTCTTGCGCATCACGCGGTCTTTGTCGTCGCCGTAATCGGTGGTGCGAAGCCACAGCGCGCCGTCTTGTTCGAACGTATGTCCCGCGGACCCCAGCGCGCCGACCGTCTCGTCGACTTTTCCGTCCGTGTAGAGCGAAGATTCGAGAAAATACGTTTCGAAGTTCACGCCGAATGCCTGCAAATCCAGATCCTGCTCTGCGCGCAGCGCCTTCACCGCGAACTTGCGGACCGCGTCGAGGTCGTCGCCGCGCTTATCAGCGGGATTCTCAGCGGCGTACCGCGCGGCAATCTCGCCGATGTACTCGCCGTGGTAGCCGCCTTCCGGAATCTCGAGGGGAGCGCCCGCCGCCGCGCGCAGGTGCGCCTGCACGCTGAGCGCGAGATTGTTGATCTGTCCGCCGCCGTCGTTGTAATAGAACTCGCGCGAGACTTTCCATCCCGTATACGCGAGGAGGCGCGAGATCGCATCGCCGAGCGCGGCCTGCCGCCCGTGCCCGACATGCAGCGGACCGGTCGGATTCGCCGATACGAACTCGACGTTGACCGGCTTGTCCGTGCCTGAGAATGAACGCCCGAACAGTTCGCGCTCGTCGAGGATCGTCGTGAGCGAACTCGCGAGCGACGCCGCGGCGATTCTGAAATTGATGAACCCCGGCCCCGCCACGGTCGCCTCGGCGACGCCGGCGTCGTCGAGGTTCATCGCCGCAATGAGATCCTTCGCGATGTCAGCCGGCTTTTTCTTGAGCGGCCGCGCGAGCGTCATCGCGAGATTCGTGGCCCAGTCGCCGTGCGCGGGATCGCGCGGCCGCTCCATCACGGGATCGACACTCTCGGTCACACCGAGTGTACGCGCCGCGCGAACAAGCTCGGCGCGAATCACGGCATCAGCACTCACTTATCGGAACTCCCGCTGCTCTTCGGCGCGGGCGCGCTGTCGGCCTTCGCTACGGGCTTCGCGCTGTCGCTCTTCGTCGATTCCGTCTTCGTCGATTCGGATTTGGAGGATTCCTTCTTGCCCGAGTCCGGAGATGATCCTCCGTCCACCTTCGATCCTCCATCGCCTTTTCCGGCCGGCTTCTCCGCAAGCGACGAAGCGGCGGCGGCGGCGTTGGTGCGCTGATCCTTCTTCCCGTCCTTGCCGTAGTCGGTGATGTAGAAACCGGAACCCTTGAAGACGAGTCCGGCGCCGGCGGAAATTCTGCGATCGGCCATCTTGCCGCACACAGGACACGGGAGCTC
>DASYSH010000135.1:0-8741 GCA_036003525.1 Gemmatimonadaceae bacterium
CGGCTTTTTTCAGGAACGCGTGTAATCCCGGCGGGCCCCAGACGCGCAGCGGTTCGGCGCGGGCCTGAAGCGTGAGCGTGCGCAGCAGTCCGAGCGTTCCGAGGACGTGATCGGTATGGTAGTGGGTGAAGAACAGATCGCCGAGCGCGAACGAGACTCCGTAGCGCATCATCTGGCGCTGGGTTCCTTCGCCGCAGTCGATGAGCATGGTCTCGCCTTCGCGCACGAGTGCGAGAGATGCGACGCCGCGCTCGATGGTCGGGCGCGATGCGGACGTTCCGAGGAATCTTAGAGAGAGGCTCACGCGGGGAATCTAACTGCAACTGCGAGTGAACTGTTTTCCGTGGGTCGGTTAACGAAGGTGATCCGTCCGAATCACGAACCGCGTCGACGCATCTGAGAATCCGGACGGAAAACCTTGGTTAACCGATCAACAGTTAGTGGTTAACTGTTCACTCGTCGGACGTTTTCCCCTCGAGCACCGCCTTGTGCTTTGCCTCGTCGATATTCCCCCCGCTCACGACCACAACAACCGGAAATTGCAGGTCCCGCACTCTATCCGAGAGCAGCGCCGCCACGCCAACCGCTCCCGCGCCTTCGACCTTGAACCCTTCTTCAATCCAGAGATACGCAATCGCGCTCGCCACATCCTCCTCGCTCGACACGACCATCTCATCGAGCGCGGCCTGCCCCTGCGCGAGCATGTATGCGTCGGCGCGACCCGAGAGTCCGTCCGCGAGCGTCGGCAAATCGGGGATGTCGGCCGGCTTCCCTGACGCCATCGCGAGCGTCATCGCGTTCGTGCGATCACTTTGCGCTCCGATGATCCTCACGCCGGGCGCTTCGGCGCGCAGCAGTCCCGCGATCCCGCTCGCGAGTCCAACGCCGCCGATCGGAATGAGAATCGTGCGCAGCGCCGGCAGCGCTTCGAGAATTTCCAGCGCGACCGTTCCCTGGCCCGCGATCAGGTTGCGTCCCGCGTACGCGCTCACAAATGTCGCGCCGGTGCGCGCCGCAAAATCTTTCGCGAGCACCTCCGCATCGTCATAGTTCGGCGCACTTGCGTCGACCGTCGCGCCGAAGTCCGCGATGCGATCTTTTTTTACCGATGGCGCCGTCCGCGGGACGAACACTGTGAGATCGATGGCGAGCGCTCGCGCCGCGTGGGCGATTCCGAGCCCGTGATTTCCGGCGCTCGCCGTGACCACGCCGCGCGCGCGTTCATCGTCGGTGAGCATCGCGAGCGCGTTCGTCGCACCGCGAAGCTTGAACGATCCGGTGAGCTGCTCCGATTCGAACTTCAGCCAGACATCGCCGCCGACGAATGCGCTGAGTCCATCCGATTTGTAGAACGGCGTCTCGCGGATCGCCGGTGCAATGCGCGCGGCGGCCACGCGGATCTCGTTGGGGGATGGAAGTTTAGCCATGTCCGGCTTGACTTTTGACTCGTGCATGCCTATAATATGTGGAGTGAAGTCGGCCCCGCCCGAAGCTTTACGGCGGGGTTTGTAGTATCAGGACCTGAGTGCGAGCCCGGTCCTGGCAAGTGCAGCGAAGGCTGGCCCGTCGTACACGGGGCTGTAGCTCAGCTGGGAGAGCGCTGTCCTCGCACGACAGAGGTCAGGGGTTCGATCCCCCTCAGCTCCACTTGATACTTTCGAGATTTTGGTTGTCCTTGTAGTGATCTGCCCGCCGCCGTTCGGTAGGACGTAGAGTTCCAATGACGGTGAGCGCGGCAACTACAGGACAACTTTCAAATCAGGCCGCGAACTATGGTTCGCGGCCTTCTTCGTTAACGCAACAGCGATGGAAGACTGAAGATCCAAGATGGAGGCTGCGCGCTGTGTCCATCTTCCATCTTCCATCTTCCATCGCCTGTTGCGCGGCTAGATCCCCGCCCGCTTTCGCAATTCCGTCACATGCGCCGTATGATGCGGCCCATGCCACGCGTAAATCGCGAGCAGCGAATCGAGCGAGATCTTCCCATGCTCGGGATGGAACATCGTCCGGTCGAAATCCGCGGCGCCGAGTGATTTGAGCACGTGAATCCATCGCGCGTGCACCGCGTCGATGATGTTCAGCGAGCCGTCGATCGGCATCGTTTTATCCGCGAGCTCGGCCCACTTGGCTTCGTCGTACGGCTTCACCGGCGGATTGTCCTCCGTCAGCGCGAGACGCGTGCGGATGTACGCATTCATGTGCGAGTCGGCAACGTGATGCACGAGCTGGCGCACCGTCCAGCCGCCCGGACGATACGGCGTGTCGAGTTGCGCATCCGTGAGACCGGTTACGGCGCGGCGAAAGTTCGCCGGCGTGTCCGTAAGGATCTCGAGGTTTTTTGCGCGCAGCTCAGGCGTGAACGACGCGGGCGGAACGCGCTTCCCGATCGGAAAGCGCAGGTCGGGTGCTTCGGCGGTTGGTGTCATGCGTCACAATTTGCACAATCGTCGCGGATCTTGCACCCGCAACATTTTCCCGCGGCGGGAATACCATTCAGTGATGATCATGCGCGCGCGTTTTTCGGCTGCGACCATCGTTTCGCTCGTCACGCTCGCCGCGTGCGGAGGCGGAGCCGCGCGCGTCTCGCCCGCGCCCATTCAGGCGCCGATGCCGCCGGTCATCGGCGTGCGCGACCTCACGGTCGATCAGCAGGCCGCACAGGCGGTCGCGCGTCTCACGTTCGGTCCGCGTCCGGGCGAAGTCGATCGCATCAATGCGATCGGAACGGATCGCTGGATCGAACGGCAGCTTGCGCCTGAATCCGTCAACGACGCGACGCTCGAAAGCGTCCTGCTCGGACTTCCCGTGTGGACGATGTCGGTGAAAACGCTCGTCGATTCATTTCCGCCGCAGGACGTCTATCTCCGGAAGCTTCGCGCCGCACGCGGGCTCGCGCCCAACGCGCAGCTGCAGCTCACGGCCGACGACAGCGCCGCGATGAAAACGGCGAACGACCGCGCAAACATGTACTTCAACCAGTTCCAGGCCGCGAAGGTCGTGCGCGCGCAGATGAGCGAACGGCAGCTCGTCGAAGTGCTCACGGATTTCTGGGAGAATCATTTCTCGGTCTTCGCCGGCAAGATGCCGACGCGGTTCACGCTGCTTCAATACGACCGCGACATCATCCGCCCGCGCGTGCTCGGAAAATTCCGCGACCTCCTCGGCGCCGTCGCGCACAGTCCGGCGATGCTCTACTATCTCGACAATTTTCAGAGCGTCGCGGATTCGAATCACATGACGCTGCCCGAGTATCGCACCGCGCAGCGGACGGGCCACGCGCCGGTCAATCACCGCCGCAACGGGCTCAACGAAAACTACGGACGCGAACTGCTCGAGCTGCACACGATGGGCGTCGACGGCGGCTACACGCAGAAGGACGTGATCGCCGTCGCGCGCGCGCTGACCGGATGGACACTCGACGATCCGCGCGCGGGCGGTGAATTCATTTTCCGCGAAGCGCAGCACGACGCGGGCGTGAAAGTCGTGCTCGGACATACCATGGGAGCGGGCCGGGGCGTGGAGGATGGCGAGGAAGTGCTCGATATCCTCGCGCGTCATCCGGCGACCGCGCATTACATCGCTTTCAAACTGGTGCGGCGATTCGTGAGCGACACGCCGGGCAAGGCCCTGGTCGATAAAGCGGCGGAGACGTTCCGGCGCACCGATGGCGATCTGAAAGAAGTCATGCGCACGATTCTCACGAGTCCGGAATTTTTCTCGCGCGTTGCATATCGCGCGAAAACGAAGAGTCCGTTCGAACTCGTGCTGAGCGCGCGCAGAATCATGAACGCATCGCCCGATACGTCGGCGAGCACCGCGTTTCAGATCCAGCGGCTCGGGCAGCAGCTGTTCGGGCATCTCGCGCCGAACGGATGGCCGGAGACCGGCGATCAATGGATCAATGCGGGGTCCTTGCTCGACCGGATTAATTTCGGCGTTCAGGTCGGCGGCGGACGGCTGCGCTTTGCGCCGGTCGAACAGTGGCCGGGCTGGGCGGTGCTCTCGACGGTTCCGCTGGATAAACAGGTCGACGGAATCGTGGACCAGTTGCTCGGCGGAAATGCGTCGCCCGAGACGCGGAGCATTCTCTTCAAAGGGCAGAATCCGCTAGCTTCTGCGGACATGCCACCGCCGGTGAGGCCGTCGTTGAAGGACTTGCTCGGCATCGCGCTCGGATCACCTGAATTTCAGAGGCGATAGTGCTTCGAATTTTTTCGTTGGCGGCCTTGCTGCTGCTGCCCGGCCGCGTGTGGAGTCAGGCCGACGATCAGAGTGCGTTCCGCGAATTCCTGACGCAGGCGAAGAACTCGGCGAGCCCCGATAGCGCAAAGATCGCCGTGTTCTACAGGACCACAGGAGCGTTTTGGCGCGCCCACTGGCTCGATTACTCGCATCATCCCGAGAACTATGCCGGTGTGATGGCCCTTTACCGCGCTGATCAGGCGCTGTACGTACGGCCGCAGGTGGCGAGGGATCCCGAGCGGTACCGGAAAGACATCGAGGCGTTCAAGGCGGCCGATTCGAACAACCTTCCGCCGGACAACGCCGCATTGTTCGTGGGCAGCTCGACCATCGCGAAGTGGAAGACCGCCGACGCATTTCCGGCCTTCCGCCTGATCAACCGCGGATTCGGCGGGAGTTTTCTCGGTGACGTGCAGTATTTCTACACGGACGTGATCGGGAAATATCATCCCTCGGCGATTCTGTTCTACTGCGACAACGACATTGAGGCCGGCACCAGCGCCGATCAGGCGTTCGAGAAGGTTATGCAGATCTACGCGAAAGTTCGATCGGACTTTCCGAAGGTGCCGTTCGTTTTCCTGAGCATGAAGCACGCGCCGAACTCGGCATTCGCCGATCCGGCAGTGCCTGCCGCGATCGACCGATTCAACAGTCTCGCGAAGGCCGCTGCGAAGAAGGACGCCGGCTTCAGGTATTTCGATTTCGAAGCGCCGGTGCTCGACGCCAACGGCAAGATGCAGCCTGATCTATTTCAGGATGGCGAGCACTACAACGAAAAGGGCTACGCGCTGCTCAATCCTGCGGTGCAGAAACTGCTCGCGTCGCTGCACGTGGCCGCGCGCTAGGGGCGGCTACCGCCACCCAAGCGCCGGCGCGACGTGCTTGAGAATTGATTCGAGCACGTGCGCGTTGTACTCGACGCCGAGCGTGTTCGGCACGGTGAGCAGAAGCGTGTCCGCTTCGGCGATGGCCTCATCCCCTCTCAGCTGCCCGATCAGCACGTCCGGCTCGGCGGCGTAAGTCCGGCCGAACACTGCGCGGAAGTTGTCGATGTTGCCTATGTGATCGCCGCTCTCATCCTGGCCGAAGTACATGCGGTCGCGGTCGTTCATGATCGCGAAGATGGATCGTGACACCGAGACGCGCGGCACGCGCGCGTGGCCGGCTGCGGCCCACGCCTCGCGATACAGACGGATTTGTTTGGCCTGCTGCACGTGAAACGGCTCGCCCGATTCGTCGAGTTTGAGCGTCGAGCTTTGCATGTTCATCCCCTTCTGCGCAGCCCATACCGCGGTTGCGTTGGACGCCGAGCCCCACCAGATGCGATCGCGCAGTCCCGGTGAGTGCGGCTCGAGGCGAAGCAGTCCCGGCGGATTTGGAAACATCGGCCGAGGATTCGGACGCGCGAATCCTTCGCCGCGCAGCAGATCGAGAAACTCCTCGCCATGGGCGCGGCCCAGGTCCGCATCCGTTCCGCCTTCGGGCGTTTCGTAGCCGAAGTAGCGCCAGCCGTCGATGACCTGCTCGGGGGATCCGCGGCTGATGCCAAGTTGCAGGCGGCCGCCGCTGATCAAGTCAGCCGCACCGGCATCCTCGACCATGTAGTACGGATTCTCGTAGCGCATGTCGATGACGGCGGTCCCGATCTCGATGCGCTTCGTTCTCGCGCCGACCGCTGCGAGGAGCGGGAAAGGCGACCCGAGCTGCTGTGCGAAGTGATGCACGCGGAAGTAGGCGCCATCGGCGCCGAGGTCTTCGGCCGCGACGGCGAGTTCGATGGACTGCCTGAGCACATCGCCTGCGGACCGGGTCTCGGAGTAAGACGCACTGCTCCAATGACCGAACGACAGGAATCCGATCTTCTTCATGGGATGAAGTTTATAGGGTTGCTGGGGGGTGGTGGGCTGACTAGAATTCCCCTCTCACACAATGCCCCTTGGTGTAACTGGCAACACGTCTGCCTCTAGCAGGAGCGATTAAGCTGGACACCGCGGTGGAAACGCCGTGAGTGAATGCCCTCGAAGTCGGCGAACGGTTAACTCCCAACGCCGAGCCAAGCCTCCGAGATGGGGAGGAAGGTGTAGAGACTGGGTGGGGGCCACCTGACCGCGCGTAGGCGAAGGTGAAGGCACAGTCCAGACCACGAACGTTGATGGCTTGACGGCGGCGAAAGCCGAAGTGGTACGGGAGCAGAAGAGTCCTGGTTCGATCCCAGGAGGGGCAACTTAGGGCGAGTCAACCGGATAGGTTGGCTCGCCCTTTTTGTTTTTCAAGCCGGTCCCCCATATTGCTCCAACACGTTCTGTCGGTTCGCGCAGCAGTTCTGCGCGCTCTGCGCACACCCTAAGCCTTTCCGGTTCCTCCGCAGTCGCCGCATGGTGCCTTGCCCGACCCATGGCATGACGACTCGGCGTCCACTCGCGGTTGAATCGGAACGGTTCTCATTTTGGCATCTCCAGAAATGACAAAGGCCGCACGGTTCCTCATCAGGAAGTGCGCGGCCATCGCGGTGGGCCACTGGGCGGATCCAGTCGCTAAGCAGATCGCCCAGCGGGCCTCGCGATTATTCGATATATCATCGGCTTGGACATCTCAGAGGGCTATGGGTTGAGAGACGATCCAACAACTGATTGCTACAACTTGCCCTCTGGAAACGTTATCCGCACTCGGTTCGCTGGCGAACGCCTCTACGAAGGTCCATAGTTGTCATGACTTTTCCTCTCTTCGATAAAGGCGCATGACGCTCGCCGCTGCGTGGCTGATAATGGTTTTCTGTGGTATCAGCATCGTCGCGCTTGTTATCACAGCAGCAATTTCGTGGTGGCAGGTGCGCACGAAGGGATCCTCCAATCCGACTCATGTAGCGATCCATGCGGCAACGCTGAGTTTTTTCGTTCCCGGTAGCGTGCTGATACTACTCGGAGGCTTCGGTTGGGGCCTCGACAGGGCAATCGAATCCCGTTCGATGGAACCGTCAGGCGCGGGTCTGCCAAAGCGGTCGCACGCGGCGATCAGCGATAAGTCGTCCATGGATTCCGCGCCGCTCGCAAAAGACACGGCGCTCGCTGTGGAGATGCGGGTGAATGGAAACCGCGGATCGATTACTCTACGACCCTCAGAAACGTTTACATATGGGTGGACGTCACGCAACGCATCGTATTGCGAGATGGTATCGCCGGTCAAGCAAGCCATTTCGCCCAGCGGCACTAGCAGAGTGATTGGCCCGGGCGGCGGACCGTTCTACCCGGAAATCGGTCGCTCGGTTACCTACGCAGTCATTTGCTCCGTGGACGGGTTGCAGACGGTTACGGATGCGGTCACGATCCTCGCTCAGGCGGCGGATTCCGATGTAGTGGGGAAACGGTATGGACTCGCGGCGAATATTTCAGCGAACGGAATCCACGGCTCGATCACGCTGAGGCCGGGCGAGACCTTCTCGTATTCATGGAGCTCGCGAGGTGCGTCGGTGTGCGAGCTTGTTTCGCCAGCCAAGAGCGGTATTCCGGCGAGCGGAACCAGTACCGTTATCGGACCCGGTGATCCGTTCTATCCGTCACCCGGTCACGCGATCACCATCGCTATCACGTGCCCCGGTAGTGAGGTCTGGACGGTTACCGATGCGGTTACAATCAAGGCTGCGAAGTAGCGTCGATCTAACTAGAAACGGCTACGTGAGCTGGCGGACGCCATGCTTAGCCCGATATGTCAATACAACTCAAACAGATGCTTGCATCGCGGACGACAACCGGCGACGGAGTCCGTGGTGTTCGTTTAGGCAGCCGACGCAGGACGTGGTTGGTGTCCCATTGGTCGTGCGAGCAGCGGCTGCTCGGGATATGGCGGAGATGCTGTCGACAGCTCGAAAGCATAGAATCGCAACGTGTCGTCATCAGGTGGACCCCATTCCCCTACTACGACGCCAACAATCCCGGCATCAGGCCATGACGCGGCGTATGCCTCCCGGATCGCATGCCAGTGCTGGCTTAGTACTGTGCGCTGCCCTTTCGATTTCCAGCGAGGCGCCTCGTCTTCCCATTGCGCGACCGTGATGAGCACGCGCAACGGTGCCGAGAGCGAACAGAGCTTTCGAACCTCATGATCTGCGCCGGACGGAACGTTCTCTGATTCGACGAGGACAATGGGCGTCCGCTGACCGCCGTCGATGGGGCGCGACCACATCGCGTAGTCTACCGTGAGCCACTCACGGCTGAATTCCAACGTGAGATCGTGTGCGACGGCCTGCATCAACTCGTCGGCATAGAAACTCGTCCGGCTGCCGGACGAACACCACGCATCGCTGATTCGGGCTTCGTCGGCGGCTCCGAGGGCGCGACCAAAGCTGGTCTGAAACTCTTGCCAAAGAAGAGCAGGATCGCGACGCATCGCTGAACTCATATCGCCCTGCCCGGCATCAAGCTTTCGTCGGCTGCGCCGTTTGGAAAGACGACCAGCAGAATTCGACTATTCCAGAGGTCGATCCAGCGGCAGCGCTCTTCTCT
>DASYSH010000136.1:0-1946 GCA_036003525.1 Gemmatimonadaceae bacterium
GATTGGCCACTGTGTCGTCGGCGCCGACTCGCGCAAGCGCCAACGCCCCTGCCGATCACGCTCGAATCGCTTGTGGCCGGCGAACAGCGCCGCTGCCTTGTGCTCGGCCACATTGAGTGGCGCGCCCGGTATGCGGCACACGTACGAAATGAGCGATTGCGCGTCGGCCGGACCAGTCGCCAGAAAGGCGGCGGCCATGTCGGTCAGCGGCGTGTCGGCGTTACCGAGCGTGAGACCGGACACTGTCAGGCCCACGGATCGTCGCGCGAGACGGGGCACGTCATACAGCGCGGGCCGCCGCCGCCGCGCACGAGCTCCGCTCCCTCGAACGTGATGACCGCGCGATCGCCTTCGGCAATCCGATCTTCACCGGTGAGGAACGACGTACTCGATACGAGGCGAAATCCCATACGTTGGAGCTCGTGAAGCGTTGCTTCGTTTCGTTGATAAGACAGGATCACTCCCGGACGCATCGCGACAAAGTTGCAGCCCGAGGCCCACTGCTCGCGTTCCTGGAGCGTTCGCGTCTCGCCACCGCAGAACACCGGCTCGATGGGCATGTCGCACGCCGCCAGCGCTTCGAAGATACTCGGTCGCTCGTGGATCGTCTTCTCCCCTTTCCGCCAATGCAGCACCGGCAGTCGCTCGGGCCCGATGAAGTGCGGCGGGAACACGATGCAGAGATCGCGATCGAGCTGAGTGAAGATCATGTCGAGGTGAATGGCCGTGTTCTCTTTCGGCATGACGACCACGATGACGTCACGGACTTCCGTCTGCTCGAAAAAGAGGGATGCAAGCTGATCGATCGCCGCGGGGCTCGATCGCTCGCTGAACCCGAGCACGACGAGGTCTCGCCGCAGCGGATGTACGTCGCCGCCTTCGACCGTGTAGTTCACGCGTCGCTCCGCCGATCCGTCGTACAAGATCCCCGAGTTGGCGAGCGCGGGATGATGCATGAAGATCGCCTTCATGATGATCGCTTCGGTCCATCGAATCGCGTAGCGCATCGACCCGATGAGAACGCGATCGCCCGCGACGATGCAGCTGTCGCGCGTGAAAAACAGGTTCGGAAGCGGCGGCAGGACGTATCCGGGCTCGTTGAGCGCTTTTGCGATCGGCCCGGGCGGCTCGTCACGACCCTCGATCAGCATGCGTACAAGCGCGTCGGCGTCGAGCTCGCCGATGTCCCGCGCCAGCGGCTCCGACGGCACGATGTCCATGGTTTCGCGGATCAGGAGGTCGCGAACTTCGGCATTGGCTAATGTTTCGGCCAGCAGAGTCCGGACTTCATGCACGGTCGCAAACCGCTCCAGAATCGCAATAAACCGCCGATGCTCGCGTTGCGCGGACTCGGCCTCGATGATGTCGTCATAGAGGTAATCGGCGCGGTTGCTGGGAGTTACGGCCAGCAGCTCAGGTCCGGGCGAATGCACCAAGACGCTGCGCAAGCGACCGATCTCTGACGAGACATGGGCGGGCATGGCGCAAAGCTAACGGGCGCTTCCCGCTGGTGCAGGCAGATGGGCTTCTTTAACTTGTGAATGAATTCACAAGCCTCCACAACCGTGAAGCATATTGCAGATTCCACCGTCCGGCGCCTCTCGGCCTACCTTCGATTTCTCGAAGATTTCGAGCACCGCGGACTGACGACTATATCGAGCGAAGAGCTCGCGAATCGCGGCGGTACGACGTCAGCCCAGGTTCGAAAGGATCTCTCATTTTTCGGCTCGTTCGGGAAGCGTGGACTCGGATACTCCGTACCCGAGCTCGCCGGCCGGCTGCGAGAGATCCTCGGCCTCGGCAAAGAGTGGCGCGTTGTCATCGTCGGGGCCGGAAAGATCGGCGCCGCGCTCGCGCAATATCGCGGCTTTCGTCAGCGCGGCTTCAACATTCTTGCGGCGTATGACAACAACGGCGAGAAGATCGGCCGAAAGCTCGAGGGCATC
>DASYSH010000137.1:0-13618 GCA_036003525.1 Gemmatimonadaceae bacterium
GCTGCCGGACGGCGGATTCAGGCCGCGGGCTATCGACCCTCGTGTCGGCTACTTCGGTGTGTCGTTCAAGGACTACTCGCGGCCGATTCAAGAGCCGCTCACCGTGCGATGGGCGTCGCGCCACCGACTGGAGCGCGTGAATCCGAACGATCCGAACTCGCCGATCAAAAACCCGATTGTGTATTACATCGATCGCGGCATTCCGGAGCCGATGCGCACCGCGACATTCCAGGGTGTGAGCTGGTGGGCCGACGCATTCGATCGCGCGGGACTCAAAGGTGGATTCAAGGTCGAATGGCTGCCGGAAGGCGCCGACCCGATGGATATCCGGTACAACGTCGTGCAGTGGGAAAATCGCAACGAGCGCGGCTGGAGCGTGGGCGGCGCGCTGACCGATCCGCGCACCGGCGAAATGCTGAAGGGAATGGCGCGCCTCGACTCGCATCGCGCGCGCACCGATTACAACATTTACGCCGCGTTCATGGGCGCGGATCCGTCGCCCGCCGACACCGCGTTCGTTCTCGCGCGCGTGCGACAGGTGAGCGCGCACGAAGTCGGTCACACCCTCGGACTCGGCCACAACTACATCGCGAGCACGTACGAGCGCGCGTCGGTGATGGATTATCCCGCGCCGCGCGTTCTGCTCACCGACGGCAAAATCGATTTGAGCCAGGCGTACGGCGTCGGACCGGGCGCATACGATGTCTGGGCGATTCACTGGGGCTACGGAATTTTCCCGGCGGCGCACGAACAGGATTCGCTCAAGGCGATCATGGCCGACGGCTTGAAGAAGGGTTTTCTGTATCTCAGCGACGCCGACGCGCGCCCTGATAACGCCGCGGATCCGCGCACGAACCTCTGGGACGACGCGGCGACACCGGGAGATTTCCTGAAGCATCAGGTCGACGTGCGCCGCTTCGCGATGGCGCATTTCGGATTGCGCAACGTGCGCGATGGCGATCCGCTCGCGCTGCTCCAGGATCGATTCCCGCTGCTCTACTTCTTTCATCGATTCGCGATCAATTCCGTCACGAAAACGATCGGCGGAATGGAATATTCAAATCCGCTCAAAGGCGACGGACAGCAGGCGACGCGTCCGATCAGTGCGGCGCGCCAGCGTGAAGCGCTGGCATCGCTCATCGCGGAACTGCAGCCGGCGGAACTTGCGATTCCCGACACTGTGCTGACGCTCTTCCCACCACGGTTCGACGCCAACAGCAATGTGGAACTGCTCGGGACGCACACCACGCCCGTGTTCGACGAGCTCGGCGCGGCGCGCACGCTCTCGCAGATGATCATCGACGGAATTCTCCAGCGCGAGCGTGCGGCGCGACTCGTGCAGTTCGCATCGCGCGGCCCCGACGTCGTGACGTTCGTGTCGCGACGCGCGAGTCCGCTGACGCTCTCCGAGACGATCGACAAACTCGTCGCCGCGACATGGGGCGGCGCCGCGCAGCCGACCCTGAAGCTCGCCGCGCTTCAGCGCACGACGCAGCGCGCGCTCGCGGATCGATTGCTGATGCTCGCCGCGGACAAAGACGCCGCGCCGGAAGTTCGCGCGATGGCGGAGTTCAAAATCGTCCAGCTCCGCGCGAAAGCGGCCGCAAGCGCGGCTGCTCCGGGTAGCGATGAAGCGCGGGCGCATTGGCACTCGATCGCCGGTGACTTCACGCGGTGGATCGAGCGGAGAGAGTTGCCGGCGCCGACGCCGGCGCTGCGGGCGCCGCCGGGAGATCCGTTCGGAGAGCCGCCGCTCTAGACTGGAGAGGGGATTTCCAGTTCTCACGTCTGATCGCGACTCATCGAGGGCGGATTTCGATGATCTGACTGCCGGATAAGCTACGGCGAACTGCCACTGCTTTACCACGGATTTCACTGAAAACGGGCAGATAGTGCAACGGCGACTGCTTGACCGCGGATTGCACGGGTCTTCGCGGATACGCAAATGACTTTCTTAAAAACGTCAATTAGGAAAGTTGTTGCCTATCCGCGATCATCTGCGGAATCCGTGGTTAAGGCCGCTGCCGTCTGGCTGTATCCGCGGTTTCCGTGTAATCCGTGGTAAAGAAGAGGCAGTTCGCGGTGGCTCATCCAATAATTTTTTGAGCCCGCGCCAGCGCCTCGGTGATGTCGCCGACAAAGTTGTCTTCGCCGATGATATCGTGGACGTCCGACCGCATCATCGCCTCCATCGGCTGCGCGGGCACGTCGGATAGCACCAGCGTCGTTCCCTCTCGAAGTCCTTTCTTGGCAAGCTCGCGAATCAGCGCGATCCCAGTCGCGTCGAGCAATCCGACCCGCCTCATCCGCAAAATCAAAACCGCGGGCGGCCGCGCGATCGATCCGATCGTCTCCTTGAACTTCTCCGCCGCGCCGAAGAAAAACGGCCCGTCGATTTCGTAAATCTGGACGTCTTTCGGAATCGCGATATCGAGCGTTTCATCGCCGTCCGATTCATCGTCCGCGAACATTGCCGTCACAGCCGTGATCTGCGTCGTCTCCGCCATCTTCCGCATGAAGAGGAACGAAGCGAGCACCATACCCACGCCGAGCGCGACCGTGAGATCCACCAGCACGGTGAGTCCGAACGTCACGAGCAGAACGGCGACGTCGCCGCGCGGCGCCGCGAGCATGCCGCGGAACGTGCGCCACTCGCTCATGTGATACGCGACGACCACGAGAATCCCCGCGAGCGTCGCCATCGGAATCAGCGCCGCCCAACGCCCGAAAAACAGCGTGATCAACAGCAGCGTGACGCTGTGCACGATTCCCGCGACCGGCGTGCGGCCGCCGGACTTGATGTTCGTCGCCGTGCGCGCGATCGCGCCCGTCGCCGGAATGCCGCCGAACAGCGGGGTCACGATGTTCGCGACGCCCTGCGCGACGAGCTCCATGTTCGAACGGTGCCGCGTCCCGATCATTCCGTCGGCGACCACCGCCGAGAGCAGCGATTCGATTCCGCCGAGCATCGCGATCGTGAACGCCGGCGCAACGAGACGCGTCAGATCGTGCAGTCCGACCGCGGGCCAATGCGGCATGGGGAACGATGCATCGATCGCGCCGAACCGCGATCCGATCGTCTCGACCGGCAGTTTTGCGACCTGGACGAGTACCGTCGTCGCGATCAGCGCGACGAACGGCGCCGGCACTTTCAGCGAAATGCGCGGCCAGAACACGAGAATCGCGAGCGTCATCATTGCGATCCCCACGGCCCACGGTGCCGCGCTCCCTGCGTGCGCGGCATATGCCTGGATCTTCGCGACGAATTCCGCCGGCACGCCGGGCATCGCGAGTCCGAAGAAATCGCGCAGTTCGCCGCTGAAGATGATCACCGCGATTCCGCTGGTGAACCCCGTGACGACGGGCGCGGGAATGAACTTGATCGCGCCGCCGAGTTTCGCGACGCCGAGCGCGATCAGGATCACGCCCGCCATCATCGTCGCCACCGTGAGGCCCGCGACGCCATACTGTTGCACGACGCCGTACACGATCACGACGAACGCGCCCGTCGGACCGCCGATCTGCACGCGCGATCCGCCGAGCGCCGAGATCAGGAATCCTGCGATGATCGCGGTGTAGAGTCCGGCCTGCGGGCCAAGCCCGCTCGCGATCGCGAACGCTATTGCGAGCGGCAGAGCAACGACTCCGACGATCACTCCCGCAGTGACGTCCCCGACAGCCTGTTCCCGATTGTAGCCCTTCAGAACCGTGAACAGTTTTGGAACGAGCAATCAGTCCTCGCCTTTGTCGTGCCGGTCGTGTTTGCGCTTCGCGTTCATTTTCTTCTCCGCGAGCCGCCGCTCGACCGCGCTCCTCGTCGGCCGTGTCGCCTTCCGCGGTTTTTTTACGATCATCGCACGGCGCACAAGCTCGGCGAGTCGCGTTTCGGCGAGCGCGCGATTCCGGCTTTGGCTTCGCGTGTCGCTCGCCACGACCCGAATGTCACCGGCGGCGGAAAGCCGGGTGCGCAGCGCATTCAATAGTAGTGCGCGCTGGTCGTCGTACAGTGTCGGGGATTTGCCGATATTCCATAGAATTTCGACGCGCGTCGACGAGGTGTTCACATGCTGGCCGCCCGGACCGCCGCTCCGGCTGGCGCTCACCTCGAGTTCCGATCGCGGGATCGAGAGTGTGTGATTCACAAAAAGCGCGTCGTCGCTGCCGTTCATAGTCCTCTCTTGCATAATGCAACGCGAACCGCGATGATCAGGCCACCGCGTTTTGCAACGCCTCTCTCAGGACGGCCGTGCGCCATTCGTCTCCGCAGGTCGACAATCTGTACCTCGTCGTCCTTGATCCGCGCCGGCTTATCCGATGGATGTACGTCGGCCGGTTGTCGATCGCGCTGTCGATCTTCATCGCCGCCATCTATACGTGGTTTGAGGCCACGCCGACCAACACGTTCATCGCGACCGCGACGCTCGTCGGCGCGATCTTCTTCACCGCCGCGTCGTTCCTGTGGACGGAAGTTAATCGAAAGCCGCTCACGAAAGGATTTCTGTACGGCCAGCTGATCTTCGACCTCCTCGTCGTGACCGCGGTCGTGCACGTCACCACGATTCCGGATAAGGGCGCGCAATTCGCGGCGCTCTACATTCTCGTGAACGCCGCCGCCGCGCTGATGCTGCCGATCGGCGGCGCGCTGCTCATCGCCGCGCTCGGCCTCGTCATCTATGCGTTCGACGCGATCGCCGTCAGCGGTTTCAGCAACTCGACCTCGCTGCAGCTGTTCGTATTTTCGATCGTCGCGCTCAGCACGGTCTACATCAGCGCGCGGCTCCAGCAGGCGGGGCAGGGACGGGAACTGCTCGTCGCCGAACTCACGCGCGTGCGCCTCCGCGAGAAAGACATTCTTGCCAACATCAAGAGCGGCATCGTCACGGTCGACGAGACCGGCATGCTGCTCTTCGCGAACCCGAGCGCGAGCGAACTGCTCGGCCTGGACCTCGAGTCGCTGCTCGGCGCGCCCGTCATCGCAACGCTCCGTGCCGTTTCGCCGGTGCTCGCCGAAACGCTCGATCACTCTGCGCGCGATCACGCAAACGCGACCCGCGCCGAAGGCGAGATCGTCCGCCGCGATCGCACCTTTCCGCTGGGCGTCACCTCCACGTCGGCTGATGGCGATGGGGGCGCGGTCGGTCCGAGCACGACCGCAATTTTTCAGGACATCTCCGACCAAAAGCGCCTCGAACAGCTGAACCTTCGCGCGCAGCGTCTCGAAGCCGTCGCCGAGCTGTCGGCATCGCTCGCGCACGAAATCAAGAATCCGCTCGCGTCGATTCGCAGCGCCGTCGAACAGATGTCGGCGCGCCCCGCCGCGACCAGCGACGAGCGAACGCTCGGTAATCTTATCGTCCGCGAATCCGACCGGCTCTCGCGCCTGCTCTCGGAATTTCTCGATTTCGCGCGCGTGCGCGTGACGCGCCGCGAGCCGGTCGACGTCGCGTCGGTGGTGCGCGGCGCCGCGGCGCTCGCCGGCACGCATCCCGCGCGCACCGGGCATGTCACGCTCGATGTGGACATCGCGCCCGGTTCGCTCATGGTGCTTGGCGATGACGACCTCATTCACCGCGCGGTGTTCAACCTCGCACTGAATGCGGTGCAGGCCAGCCGCGCGCACGAACGCGTGCGCATCATCGCGTCGATCGCGACGCCCGAGCAGCTGCCGCGCGGCGTGCCGTTTCCGCATGGCGCGGTCGCGCTGCAGGTGATCGACGAAGGACCGGGAATCCCGGCGCAGGTGCAGGACCGGCTGTTCGAGCCGTTCACCACCACGAAGACCGGCGGCAGCGGCCTCGGCCTCGCCATCGCGCATCGCGCGATCGAAGCGCATCGCGGGGTGATGCTCGTCGACACGAACGAACGCGGCACACGGTTCACCGTGCTGCTTCCGCGCGCAGAACCCAAAAAACTTGATGGAGCGGCCACGTGACGGATCGCGAAGCTTCAAACCTGACGCCCACCGGCGAGAAACCGACGGTGCTCGTCGTCGACGACGAATCCGGAATCCTCGAGACGCTCGAAATTCTTCTTCGCAATGAAGGGTTCGCGCCGCACGTCGCGCTCGGCGGCAAAGCGGGACTGGAAAAAATCGCGACGCTCTCGCCCGATATCGTTCTCACGGACGTCCGCATGCCGCAGGTCGGCGGCGTCGACATTCTTTCGGCGGCGCGCGCGCACGACGCGGACACTCCCGTGATCCTCATGACCGCGCAGGCCACGCTGCAGTCGGCGATGCAGGCGGTCAATGAGGGCGCATTCTATTACATACAAAAGCCGTTCAGAAACGACGAGCTCGTCGCGATCCTTCGCCGTGCCGCGGAGCACCGCATGCTGCGCGTGGAAAATACGACGCTCAAGAAGGAAATCCGGCGCCGCGATCGCAGCGCGGCGGGCGCGCCGATCGGCAGCAATCGCAAATGGCTGGAAGTGCTGCGGCTCGCCGAGGCGGTTGCTCCGACCGAGAGCACCGTGCTGCTCATGGGCGAATCGGGAACCGGCAAGGAAGTCGTGGCGCGCTACATCCACGATCTGTCGCACCGCACGGACGGACCGTTCCTCTCCATCAACTGCGGCGCGCTGCCGGAAGGCTTGCTCGAAAGCGAACTGTTCGGCCACGTGAAGGGATCGTTCACCGGCGCGGTGCGCGACAAGTCGGGCCTCTTCACTGCCGCGGCGGGCGGAACGTTCTTTCTCGACGAAATCGGCGAAACGACACCGGCGACGCAGGTGAAGCTCCTGCGCGTGCTGCAGCATCGGGAGGTAATTCCCGTGGGCGCGACGGATGCCATCCCGATCGACACGCGCATCCTCGCCGCAACCAACCGCGATCTCGAGGAGGAAATCAAGCGCGGAAATTTCCGCCGCGACTTGTTCTATCGCCTCAACGTCATCGCGCTGCACCTGCCGCCTCTGCGCCAGCGCGCGGACGACATTCCGCTCCTCTGCGAGACATTTCTCTCCCGGCATGCGGAGAGCCGCTCGGAGCCGCAGAAGCACATCAGTGATTCCGCGATGGAAGTGCTGCAGTCATATTCGTGGCCGGGCAATGTGCGCGAACTCGAAAATGCGCTCGAGCGCGCGGTGATTCTCACCGACGGCGACGTGATCGGCGTCGACGGATTGCCGGAAAAAATCGCCGAGCGCAGCGCGGAGCCGCTGGTGTCCGACCGCACGGCGGCGAATCCGACGATGGAGACGATCGAGCGCGCGTACATCATGTGGGTTCTCGAGACCGAGCAGGGAAACAAGACCCGCGCCGCGGAAGTCCTCGGGATCGATCCATCGACGCTGCACCGCAAACTCTCGCGATTCGGTGTTGAAACGTGAGTGACGAGCCGCGCCGAGTGTTTTCCGCGCGCGGCGCGCTCGTTCGCTGGTATCCTTGGGCGGCGGGCGCGATCGTCGGCGCGATCGCGCTCGCCGCGATCACGGCGGTTCCCGTCGGCGTGTTTTGGGACGACGGCGTGTACCTGATCGGCGCGAAGTCGCTCGCGAGCGGCGCGGGATATCGCCTGCTGCATCTTCCCGGCGCGCCGGCCGACATTCATTTCCCTCCGGTCTGGCCCGCGCTGCTGGCGATCGTGTGGAGGCTCAGCCCTTCGTTTCCCGACAACGTCGTGCTGCTCAAGCTCGTGAACCCGCTGCTGCTCGCCGTCGGAGCCGGAATGATGTGCGCGTACGGCATGCGCCGCCTGAACATGCCGCCGCTCGCGGCCGCGGCCGCGGCCGTGGTTTTCGCCGCGGCGCTGCCCGTGATGGTCATCGCGGGAGTTCTTTTTTCGGAGCCGCTTTTTTTTGTGTGCCTCGTCGCCGCGCTGATTCTCGCCGATCGCGCCGTCGACCGCGGAGGCTGGCGCACCGCGCTGCAGGCGGGACTCGCGGCGGGCGTGCTGACGCTCGTTCGCAGCGCGGGGATCACGCTCATTCCGGCGCTGCTCGTCGCGCTGCTGATCGCGCATCGCCGCCGTGAGACGATCGTCGCTGCCGCCGGATCGGTCGCGGTGCTTGCGCCCTGGCAGCTCTGGATCGCGGCGCATGCGCACGATCTCGCGGCGCCGCTCCGCGGGAGCTATGGACCGTACACCGACTGGGTGCTCGGCTTGTATCGCGAGCGTGGCGCCGCGTTCGCGCTCGTCATGGCGCGCATGAATCTTCTCGCCGTGATGCGCACGCTCGGCGTCGCGCTCTTTCCGTTCGGTCCGCGCGAGATTCGTCCGCTGCTGGTGACGCTCGTGCTCGTCATAACGGCGATCGCCGTGATTCGCGCGCGTCACCGCGCGACGACGGCGCTGCTGTTCCTGCTCTTTTATTTCGCGGTGGTGTTCGCGTGGCCGTACGCGCCCGACCGGTTCATGTGGGCGGTATGGCCGCTCCTTGGGATGCTGCTGGCCTCCGGTGCAACAGAATGCTGGAGAATCGGCGCGCATCACGGCGCCGTGCAAAGCGTCCGCGTGACGAGCGCGTTTGCATGCACGATCGGAGTTTGCGCGCTCGCCGGCCACGCCGGCTATTCGGTGCGCGGTTTTTCGCGGCACTGGTGGGACACGGCCGCGCGCACGAATGCCGACGCGCTCCTGCCGGTGGCCGACTGGATCAACGCGAACACAAAACCCGATGACGTCGTCGCCTCCGATGGCGAGCCGTTCATCTATCTCCATACCGGCCGCACGGTGATGCCGGTTCACGTTCTCTCTCCGGACGAATATTTCGCGGGCACGCCGTTCGAACGCGCGGCCGCCGACCTCCGCGATCTGATCGTGGTTGGGAGGCCGCGCTACGCGATATTCTCCGCGGTCGCGGCCGAGCGCGACGTCGCGCCGATGCTCGACGGTCGCAATGGGACGCCGAAGCTCGAGTGGATCGCCGCGCTTCCCGGCGGGGGCTCCGCGTATCGTGTGGTGATCGCGAAGTGACCAGCGCGAAATCGCCGGCGCAGCGCTGGTCCGCAGTCGTCACGATCGCGGCGGCGCTTGGGCTCGGCGTTTTCGCCATGAATCCACTGCCGATCGGGGCATTTCACGACGACGCGCGCTATCTCCTGCTCGCGCGTTCGATTGCGGAGGGCACCGGCTATCGCTTCGTGTTCACGCCCGGCGCGCCCGCCGCGACGCACTTTCCTCCGGCGTTTCCGGTTGTGCTCGCCGCGCTTTGGAAGGTTGCGCCGTCTTTTCCCGCGAGCGTGACGATGTTCAAACTGCTGAACGCGTTCATGCTATCGCTGGCGGCGTTTGCGACGTTCACTTTCGCGCGTGTGCGCGGCGGCGTCGCGCCGTGGGCCGCGTGCATCGTCGCGCTGGCGTTCGCCTGCTCGGTTCCGGTGCTCTTTCTCGACGGAGTGCTTTTTTCGGAGCCGTTTTTCATCGCGTCGCTGCTGGGCGCGCTGATGCTCGCCGAGCGCTCGCTGCGCGGGCAGACATACGAGGGCGACCGGTGGTCGCTGCCTGGCCTGGCCTTCGCCGCGGGAGCTGCGATCGGCGGCGTGACGATGATCCGCACGCTCGGCATCGCGCTCGGCGTCGGTCTCGCGATCACACTCGTCGCGCGCCGCGAATGGAAATGCCTCGCGATCTCGATGGCCGGCATCGCGGTGCTCGTCGTGCCGTGGCAGCTCTGGACGATGCGGCACGGCGGCGAGATCCCGCCGATCCTGGCCGGCGATCTCGGCACGTACGGCAGCTGGGTCGGCGCCGCGCTGCACTCTGAAGGAAATGGTTTCATCATGCGCGTCGCCGAAACAAACCTGAAAGGCTTCTCGATTCTGCTCGATGTCTTTGGCGTCAGCGGCATCATGGCGGCGATCGTGGCGCTTCCGCTCCTCGTCGCGCTTGGAATTGGATTGCGGCGCCTGCACCGAACCGCGCCGGTGAGCGTCGCAGCACTCGCGGTATACCTGCTTGTCGTCTTGATCTGGCCGGGCACGCCGGACCGGTTCCTTTGGCCGATGTGGCCCGTTCTGCTCACGGGCGTCGCGTGCGGCGCGTCGGAGATCGTGAAATGGAATACGGCGATCGCGCGGATCCGGGTGTCGCGTGCTGCAATGCTCGCCGCACTTTGTGTGTGCGCGCTGCTGTTTCTCAAATTCAATGTCGGCATGTATGGCTCGCGCGCGTGGGAGGGACCGGCGCGCTCGAACGCGCGGCTGGCGATCGCCGCATCCGAGACGGCCGCCGCGCTCCCCCCGGGGCTCGTCGCCTCTGAATTCGACGCGATGGTCAGCCTCTACACGGGCCGCCCGGCCGTTCCGCTGCTTCCACTGATGGCGGCGAATTATCTCCGCAAGCGCACGCCGGATGAAGCCGCGGCGCAGCTCTTGCAGATCATCGACGCTTACCATCCGAGCTTTTTGCTCGTCGGTAGCGGCGAGGCGCTCCAGGCCGCGGCCATTCTTGCCCGCGCCGGGTCACCGCGTATCCGGTTCAACAGTGTCTCGCCGTCCGGCATTTTGCTGTACGTTCCGCTTAATCCATAATCCATTTCCGTGTCCTGCATTGCCGTGGAATTCAGTCACCGCATATGACTTCGCCTGCCAGATTCACTCCGACCAACGCCATCGACTCCCTGCCGCGGCTCCGCGGCCGGACGCCGATGGACCCGGCCGCGCTCGTCCTCTCCGTGCTCATCCCGGTCTACAACGAGCGCGCGACCATCGAGCTGATTCTCGACCAGGTCCATGCGGTCCCGGTTCGGAAGGAAATCATTTGCGTCGACGATTTCTCGACCGACGGAACGCGCGAGATGCTTCAGCGAATGAAGGACGCCGGGCGGATCGACAAACTCGTGTTTCACGATCTCAATCGCGGCAAGGGCGCCGCGATCCGCACCGCGCTCGCGGCGAGCACCGGCAATGTCGTGATCGTGCAGGACGCGGATCTCGAATACGACCCTGCTGACTGGCCGGCGCTGCTCGAGCCGATTCTCGACGGCCGCGCCGACGCCGTGTTCGGCTCGCGCTTTCTGGGCGGACCGCACCGCGTGCTCTACTTCTGGCACAGTGTCGGCAATCTCTGCCTCACGACGTTCAGCAACATGCTGACGAATCTCAACCTCACCGACATGGAGACGTGTTACAAGGCGATTCGCGGCGACATTGCGCGCGCGCTCCAGCTCACCTCCGACCGGTTCGGCTTCGAACCGGAGATCACCGCGCGATTGTCACGGGCGAAAGTCCGCATCTTCGAAGTTCCGATTTCCTATTCGGGACGCACCTACGCGGAAGGCAAGAAGATCGGCTGGAAGGATGGCGTCGCCGCGATCCTGCACATCCTGCGATTCAATCTCCTCGCGTGAGCGTTTTGATTCCGGAAAAAAAGCGATGGGCGTACGACACGGGCGCGGATGATCCGCGCGGGTGGATGTGGCTCGCGCTCTCCATCGTCGCGCTTGCGCTGCTCGCGTCCGGCGTCGGCATCCACAACGGCTTTGCGTACGACGATCGCTGGATCGTCGTGCAGAATGCGAACGCGCACTCGCTGAACCGTCCGTGGGAGCTGTTCTGGACCACGTACTGGCCGACGACGCGAGGCGCGTCGCTCTACCGTCCGCTCACGATTCTGATTTACGCCGTGCAATGGGTCTTCGGCGGCGGCGCGCCGTTTCTGTACCACTTCGTAAACATTTCGCTGTACTGCGTCGACTCGGTGCTCGTGCTGCTGCTCGGCCTGCAGTGCCTGCCGCGCAGCGGCGCATGGGTCGCGGCGGCGCTGTTCGCGGTGCATCCGGCGCACGTCGAAGCGGTCGCGAACGTCGTCGGTCAGGCGGAGCTCTGGACCGCGCTCGTCCTGCTCAGCGCGGTGCTGCTGTATGTGCGGGAGCGGCAGGGCGGCGTCGAGCTCCCCCGCGGCGCCGCGGCCGCGATCGTCGCGCTCTATGTCGCCGGCATGCTGATCAAGGAAAACGCGATCGTTCTGCCGGCGCTGCTCGTCATTGCGGAAATATTTCTCGTCCGCGACGCGCGGCCGTGGCGCGAGCGAGCGGACAAACTGTTTTCGCTGCTGCTCTGGATGACGATGTTCGCGCTCGCGTTTCTCTGGGTGCGCACTCGCGTCACCGGCGAGATCGGTGGCGACACCGAACACCCGGCGCTGCGAAACCTTTCGATGGGACAGCGTTCGCTGCTGATGCTCGGCCTCGTGCCCGAGTTCGGCCGGCTGCTGATCTGGCCCGATCGCATGTCCGCGGATTACTCGCCGCAGATGGTGCCCGGGTATATGGGCTGGCACACCGGATTGATTCCCGGCGCGCTGCTGCTGCTCTGCCTCGGGATATTGCTTTTTGTTTCGTGGCGGCGCGCGCCGGTCGTCGTGTTCGGCATGGCGTGGCTGGTGATCGCGATTTCGCCCGTCGCGAACATTTTAATTCCGAGTGGAATTTTGATCGCGGAGCGTACGCTGCTGGTCCCGAGCGTGGGTGTGATGCTCGCGATCGGCACGCTGGCTCCGTGGCTGATTGCGCGCGTCGGCGCGCAGGCGCGGATCGTTCGGATCGCCGCCGCCGGAGCGTTTGCAGTCGTGCTCACACTCGGGGTCGCCCGCAGCGCGGAGCGCACGTACACCTGGAAAGACAGCGAGACCGTGTTCACCACGCTCGCCATCGACGCGCCGCTCAGCTTCAAGGCACACTATGTGGCCGGCGGAATGCTGTTCGAACAGCATCACGCGCGCGAGGGTGAGATCGAGTGGCTGATGGCGATCAAGCTGATGCCGGACTATTACGCCGTGCGCGTCGATCTCGCGCACAAATATCGTGAGCTGCACCACTGCCGCGAGGCGATACCGCTGTATCAGAAGGCGCTCGAGATCGAGCCGTCGCTTCCGCTCGCGCGGATCGGACTCGATATCTGTTATCTCGAACTCGCGCAGTTCAGAAAAGCGCGGACCGCGGCGCTGATGGACCGGGCAGACGGTTACTCGCCCGGTGCATTCAGATTTGTTTGGGAGATCGCCGACAGCGCATTGGTCGCGACCGATTCCGGCGGTGGAATCAATCAATGGAAATTCTTTTCCAACCATCATCGCGGCAAGAAACCATGAGCAGGCTCTAAACAGCCTGTGATCGGCGGATCGGTCGTCTTGACCGGCCCGTGCAAAGTGCAATCAGTCCCGCACTCCACGGTTGGAGCCCGAATGCAGCAGTGACCAACCACTCGCCTAAATCGTTCATTCCCTTGCACTAAGGGCCATTCCGAAACTCTGGCAAGGGGTTTGCACTAAAGGCCCGTGCCAGAGATTTCAGATCGGCGGCGGTTCGACGGACGAAGGCGATCCGGGCTGCCAGAGCGTCGCAGGATTCACCAGTCACGATTTAACTTTCACCCCGGGGAGCACCTACACATGATGTCCAACAAGAAGGGCTTTACGCTCATCGAACTGCTGATCGTCGTCGTCATCATCGGCATTCTCGCCGCGATCGCGATTCCGAAGTTCGCGAACACGAAGGAAAAGGCGTATGTCGCCTCGATGAAGTCGGACCTGCGCAACCTGATCACCGCGCAGGAAGCGTATTTCTCGGACAACAACAGCACGTACGCGCAGAGCACGACGAACCTCGGCACGAACTACAAGGCGTCGAGCGGCATCACGGTGACGCTGAGCAACGTGACGAACACGGGCTGGCAGGC
>DASYSH010000138.1:0-3141 GCA_036003525.1 Gemmatimonadaceae bacterium
GGTGAGAACGGATTAGTGATCGGGTCCATTATATGAATATTTATAGAGTATATCAAAAAATCATTATATATATTTATACAATATAATACTTTAATTTACTTGGACTTTCCTTCGAGTGGGCCTAAAAACTATCGATATATAGAGCTGTATCACGGGCTTTCAAGCAGAGTGACTGATCATCGAAATACGGCAAATCGTCTCTTGTTGTTTCGGTGTTTGTTCGGTATCATTTTTATCCCGTGTCTTCACAAGTCGCCGCCCTCCGAGTCCTGCTCGAACAGCGTTTTCCCGACGCCGTTCAGATCGCGCGAAATACCGCCGATCCGGTCGCGACGGGAATCGCCCAGCTCGACCGCGCGCTCCCCGGCGGCGGATTTCCGCTGGGCCGTTTGACCGTGTGGGAGCCGGGCGGCGGCGCGACATCGATCATGCGCGCCGCGTGTTCGGCCGCGATCGCGCACGGTGATCGCGCCGCGTGGATTGACGTCGCCGGCACGATCGCCGGTGCGTTCTGGGAAGAGGGGCCGTTGCTCGTGCGACCCAAAGGCCGCGTGCACGCGCTGCGCGCTGTCGACGAACTGCTTCGCTCGGGCGGATTTCGCCTGGTCGTGCTCGCCGGCGAACATGGAACAGACGCGCCGCTCTTTCGCGATGTCGATCTCGTGCGGCTCGTTCGCTCCGCACACGACGGCGGCAGCGCGTTCGTCGCGCTCACGCGGCTCTCAACCATGGCCGCGCTGCGCATTGCCGCGCGCATCGCGCCCGATCACTACCGATGGCGACGCGATCCGTTCGGTGATCCCGCTGAAGTGCAGGACGTTCGCATTCGCGCCCAAGTACGCTCGCTCGGCTGGAACGCGCGGGCAGAGTTTCCGATTCCGGTACAGTCACATGAGCTTCGTTTGTCTTTGGAACCCGGCCTGGCGGACCGCCGCGGACTCACCCGAGGACCGAACCCGGTCTTCGGACCTCGGTCCTTCGGTCCTTCGGCCTGAACTCGCCGCGATTCTGCTCGCGTGCGCGCCGCACGTCGCGGTCGGCGAACGCGGTGTGATCTGGATGGATGCGCGCGGCTTCAGTGCAATCGAGCAGGTCGAACTCGCCACCAACGCACTGCTGTTGCTCGGCAATCGCGGTGTGACCGGAACGCACGCGGCTATTGCAACGACACCAATCGCCGCCGAGCTCGCGGCGCGTGGCGGACGCGGCAACAAGGAAGAGGGACCGGTCTCGCTCGTGATGCCGGGGACCGACCGGGCGTTCGTCGCGCTTTTTCCGGTCGAGGTGCTGGACGTGCCGCCGAGGCTCGTGCCGCTGCTTTTTGGAATCGGCGTGACCAACTGCGGCGAGCTCGCGGTGCTCAAGCGCGAGGCGGTCGAAGTGCGGCTCGGCAGCGAGGGTGTCGCGCTCTGGCGGCTCGCGCGCGCGGACGATCGCAGAAGTGAAGCGCTCTTTCCGCCGGCGCGGCGCGAGCAACCGCATGCGTCGCTCGACTGGGTCGAGTACGCGCTGAAGGATCCGATGCGCCTGCTGTTCGTGATCAACTCGCTGATCGAAAGCGTGTGCAGCGCGCTGATCGAAAACGGGAGCGGCGCGCGCGAAATCACGATCGAATTTTCGCTCACCGATAAATCCACGCAATTGCAGCCCTTGAACTCCGCGCGCCCCACCGCGAACCGCCGCACCTGGATTCGTCTCGCGCGCACGGCGCTCGATCGCATCGTGCTCACCGAAGCGGTGACGGGAGTCGTGGTGCGCGCGACGCGCACCACGGCGCAGGAATCGAAGCAGGGCGATCTGTTCGATCGCGGATTCGGCAGCGCGCAAGCAACGGAAGACGCGGTCGCGAAGCTCGTGGAGGATCAGGGGAACGTGGTGGTGGTGCCGGAGAATTCACAGCACCCGCTGCTGGATGAGCGGACGATTTGGAAGGCGATGGAAGATGGAAGATCGAAGATGGAAAACAAACGACCGAAGTCCGAAGTCCGAAGGCCGAAGGCCGAAGACCGAAGGGTCGCGCTGGTAACAAAACTTTCTGTTCCGCATTTACTGCTTCAGCTCTCGCCATCGCCGCAGTCGATCACGGTGGAGACCGCGCCGCGCCGCGATCACTTCGTGCCGTCGCGCTATCGCGACGCGGGCGGATGGCACGAGATCGTGCAGGCCGCGGGTCCCGACCGACTGTCGGGCGGGCAAGGGGACAGTCTGCGCACCTACGCGCGCGAATATTTCCGCTGCGTCACGAACGAAGGCGCGCTCGTCTGGCTTTTTCGCGACGCGCAGGAAAAATCCGGCGGCTGGTATCTGCACGGTTGGTGGGATTGAGCGATGCCGGAGTTTCCGTTCATCGAACTGCGCGCGCATACCGCGTTCTCATTCGGCGACGGCAGCGTCACGCCCGAGACGCTCATCGAACGCGCCGCCGCGCTCGGCTACAGTGCGCTCGGCATCACCGACACCGCTGACACAGGAGGCCTCGTGCGCGCGGTGCTCGCCGGGCGCGCGAGCAATGTGCGCATCCATGCAGGTGTGGAACTCCGCGTCGACGGCAGGCCGATGGGTTTTCTCGCGCGCGATGCCGCGGGCTTTCGCAATCTCGCGGGACTGGTCACGCAGTCGCGCGTCGGCGCGTGGGGCTCGTGGGAAAAAGCGCGGGTGGGGCGAGAGCGCGGGCGGCCGAATGTCACGCGTGCTCAACTGTTTACGCGCTCCGCGGGATTGTACGCGCTCACCGGTCCTGCGTCTGGCGCAATAGCTTCGCTCGTGCGCACGGGCGACCGCCCGGGCGCCGAGCGGTTGATCGCCGAGTGGCGCGACGTGTTTGGTGCGCACTTCGTGATCGAAGTGCAGCTGCATCACGCGGGCGGCACGGAGTCGGCGCTCGCGGGCGCGATGATCGAACTCGCGGAACGGTGTGACGTGCCGTGGGTCGTGACGAACGATCCGCGATACACCGATGAGTCGTCGCGCGTGGTGCACGACATGCTCACCGCGCTGCGGCACGAGATGGATGTGGCCGAGGCGCTGCGCGCCGGCGTGCTGCATCCCAACGGCGAGTGGAAGCTGATTTCCCCGGCCGACATGCAGCGCCGCTGGCAGGGGCGCGAGGCGGGGATCGAACAGAGTGCGCTGATCGCCGCG
>DASYSH010000139.1:0-2159 GCA_036003525.1 Gemmatimonadaceae bacterium
GGCTGCTCGGCTGGCAGTGGGCGCTTCCGACGCAGGAAATTCCAGCGGGCGTGCGCCCCGATCCGATCTTCACGCCTCCGCCGCACGAATGGTCGGCGGGTGAATGGCACCCCACGCCTGCGAGCGATCAATGGCAGCTCGCGGCGAGCTGCTTCGCGATTCTCACCGGCGAACTCCCGCCGCGCGACGAGATTCCGCCCCTGCGCTGGGTGCGCCCCGATTGCCCGGCGAACGTCGCCGAATTGCTCGACCGCGCGCTCGCGCCGAATCCCGACGACCGGTATCACTCGGTCGCGTCGCTGCTGCGCGGCGTCGAAAAAATTTCCGGATCCGGCACGCCCGCGCTTTCCGGCGTCGATATCGCGTCAGGCGAATACAAGGCGGTCAGCGAAGAAGATCGTCTGCGCTGGGCAACGGGCGATGACTTCGAAGTTCTTTCGTCGCTCGGCTCCGGCACATTCGGAACGGTGTGGCGGGTGCGTGATCTCACGTTGCAACGAGAGGTGGCCATGAAAGTGCTGCACCCATCGGTGGCAAAGAGCGATGCCGCGGTCGCGCGGTTCCGTCGCGAGGCCCAGATGGCCGCACGCCTGCAGCATCCCGCGATCGTGCCGATCTACGACTGGGATTCGAAAGGCGACGTGCACTGGTACGTGATGGAGCTGGAAGAGGAGGGCTCGGTCGCGGATCTCGTGCGGCGCATGGGGCCGCGTCCGTTCGCGGAGGTCAGTCCGCAGATCGATCTGATTCTGGACGGCCTGCACGCGGCGCATGAAAACGGAATCATCCACCGCGATTTGAAGCCGGAGAACTTGCTGATCGACCGCTATCGCCGGTGGCGCATCGCGGACTTCGGCATCGCCAACGCGATGGGCGAAGAGTGGGCGGGTTCGAGCGGCACCCCCGCGTTTGCGCCGCCGGAACAATTGCTCGGCGAGCCGCAGGGTGTTGCCGCCGATTTGTTCGCGGTCGCGGCCATCGTATTTTTCGCGCTCACGGGCGCGGCGCCGTTCGTGGGCGAGGACGGACGCGCGATTCTTGCGCAGCAGCTCGCGGGAAGCGCGAAGCTGGATCGTTTTCAGCCGGAACTCGCCGACTGGCTGCGCAAAGGGCTCGCGGCCGATCCCGATCTGCGATTCACCGATGCGTCCGAGATGCAGTCGGAATGGCGCAAGGTTTCACGCGCGGTGATCGAGCGCGAGGCGCGGCTCCCGTGGGGCGCGCGCGTGGCGAAGGCGCTTCGAAACGGATTCGGCGCGGGCGCGATTGTCGTCGCCGCGCTCGCGGGCTCCGCGCATTCGGCGCGCGCGCAAACGCGCGCCGATTCGATTCGCGCCGATTCGATTCGCGCCGCACAGCGCGATTCGGCGCAAAGTTTATCACGCGTGCACGTGACCGTGACGCGTGCCGACGAAACCGAACAGCGCGCGCCGTGGGCCGTCGGAATGCAGACGAAGGCCGACATCCAGACGGGGCAGGCGACGCTCGGCATCGACGAAGTGCTCAACAACATTCCCGGCGTGTACGTCGACAACCGCTACAACTATTCTCTCGACCAGCGGCTTTCGATCCGCGGCGCGGGGTCGCGCGCCAACTTCGGAATCCGCGGCGTGAAGGTTTTAATCGACGGCGTGCCGCAATCGCTTCCCGACGGGCAGAACGAGCTGAACAATCTCGAGCTCGGCGATATCTCGCGGGTCGAAGTGCTGCGCGGATCCGCGTCGTCGCTTTACGGAAACGGGTCGGGCGGCGTGATTTCCTTCACGACGGACATGTCCGCGCCCGATCCGCTCGACCAGACGCTGCGGTTCGAGATGGGATCGTTCGGGACCAGCAAGTGGCAATCGCGCACATCGGGCCGCGACGGCTCGTTCGTCGGGTCGCTGTCCGCGTCGCGTACGATCGTGAACGGGTTCCGGCAGTTCAGCAACGCCGATTTGAAGCAGCTCAACGGCGCGGCCGACTATGCGTTTTCGTCGAACACGACGCTCTCGCTGCGGGCCTTCGCAACGGAAATGCCCACCGCGCTGAATCCGGGCGCGCTGACGGCGGCTGAATACGCGGCGAACCGTGATTCGGCGGCGGCCACGAATATCCGTCGCGACGCGAGCAAGGCGATCTCGCAAAATCAGTTTTCCGCACGGCTGCAGCACAACGCC
>DASYSH010000140.1:0-1614 GCA_036003525.1 Gemmatimonadaceae bacterium
TCGGCTTCGATCATGACGCGGGCGAGGGCCTCGGTGCCGGAGTAACGCACCACGACGCGCCCATTGCCGTCGAGTTCCCGTTGAGCAGCGGAGATGGCGCCGGCGATTGCCGGGACTTCGTCGAATGGAACTTTCTCGCGCACGCGGACATTCTGAATGCGCTGCGGGAAGACTTTCAGATCGCTGATGAGATCGGCGAGAGCGCGCCGGGTGCGGGCCATGACTTCCATGACGCGCAGAGCCGTGAGGAGGCCATCGCCAGTAGTGGCTTCGCCGTCGCGGAAAATGACGTGGCCTGACTGCTCTCCGCCGAGAGTGGCGCCGCTCTTCATCATCTCTTCAAGAACGTATTTGTCGCCGACATTGGCGCGCAGCATGCGAATGCCCGAGTTGCGCAGCGCGATTTCGAGTCCCATGTTCGACATCGTGGTCGCGACAACCGTATCGCCAGCAAGAACGCCGCGAGATTTCATATCACGGGCGCAGAGGAGAAGCACTCCGTCGCCGTTGACGACGCGACCCTCAGCGTCGCTGAAGAGCGCTCGATCGGCGTCGCCGTCGAAAGTGACACCCAGGTCGTACGCGCCTTTGCTGTCCGCGACCTTACGGGCCAGGTTGTCGGGATGAAGCGCACCGCAACCTTCATTGATGTTCTTGCCATCCGGCGCGGCATGGAGAATGCTCGCCTGCACACCACACGCGCGAAACAGTTCCGGAGCCTCGGCGGTGGCAGCACCATTCGCGCAATCCACCAGCACGCGCAAATTTCGAAGCTCATTGTGCGCGTCAGAGGCGAGCCATTGAATGTACGCCGCGCGAAGGCTGTGCTCTCCGGGCAAGCTGGGGGCGGGTTTCGTCGCAGGCTCAGGATGCGATGTGGGACTCTCCAGCAAGGAGAAAATTTCGCGCTCGATCGCGAGTTCGTGGGAGTCGGGCAGCTTAAAGCCGTCTCCGGAAAAAACCTTGATGCCGTTGTCGGTCCAGGGATTATGGGATGCGGAAATGACAACACCCGCGTCGAACTTGCGCGAGCGCGCCAGGTAAGCGACGCCGGGCGTGGTTATCACGCCGGCGCTGTGGACTTCTATGCCGACGGAATGCAATCCGAGAGCGACCCGGTCGGCGATCCAGCCGCTGGAATCACGCGTGTCCTGGCCGATGATGACCCGCGCCTTTGCATTCGAGCGGCACAGGTCATGGCCAAGCGCGCGTCCGATGAGAAAGACACTCTCGCGGGTGAGCGGGAAATCTCCCGCGACCCCGCGAATGCCGTCAGTACCGAAGAGCTGGCGGGTCGTCATTTTGGCTGCGTTTTGGATGGCGAATTCTCCGGTTCCATAGTAACCGTGACGTGCACCGAACGGGGACTTGAAACCTGGATGAGGGGATCAGAAACGTAAGCATTGCGCGCGACCGAGATCTGGTCGACTACGCCGGCGAGATCAATAGGATCGGTCGTCGCCGACGCAATGGAAGATAGTTGCTTTTCCGGACCGGTGATTTCGACGGTGGCGGGATCGGACACGATGCGCGCAATCCTGTATCCGCTCACGATGTCCGGCGAAACCCGAGGCTTCACCGGAACCGAGCGCGTGGCGCGAGTGTCGAAGGCTA
>DASYSH010000141.1:0-3061 GCA_036003525.1 Gemmatimonadaceae bacterium
GTGAGTCGCGCGACGACCGTCCTGCTGTTCCTGGCGTCGATCGCCGTAACGAGCCAGCTCTCGAGCGTGGAAAAAGCGTGGGAACTGCTGCTCGCGCTCGGCGCGGGCACGGGGCTCGTGCTGATCCTGCGCTGGTACTGGTGGCGCATCAACGCGTGGAGCGAAATCTCGGCGATGACCGCGAGCTTCGTCGTGAGCGTGCTGAGTTTTATTTATGTGAAACCGCGTTTCGCCGCAGACGATCCGAACGCCACCGCAACGATCATGCTGCTGACCGTCGTGATCAGCACGATCGTGTGGCTGACCGTGACGCTGATGACGAAACCGGAGCCGGACGAAAAGCTCGATTCATTTTATTTGCGCGTGCGGCCCGGCGGCGTGGGCTGGGCGCGCGTGTCGCGGCGGCTGGGGTTCGGCGTGGAGTCGACGCCCGGCGGCGCGGTGGCCTGGACGAACTGGATCGCCGGAATCATCGCCGTGTACGCGACGCTGTTCGGCATCGGCAAAATTATTTTCGGCTACACGGGGACCGGCCTGATCATGCTGGCCGTTGCGGCGCTGAGTTTCTACTGGATCTCGCGTTCGTTCAGGGACGAACAACCACCGGCGCCGTCCGCTGCGACGCACCCTCGGGCGCCACAATCACCGAGAATTCCACTGTCTGATGCGGCTGTACCGTGATTCCGACGCTCGTCGCGCCGGAACGATTGAACGTGCTGCCCGTCCAGCCGATGGTGATCGTCTCGCCGCGCAGATCCGGCGACGTCACGCGCAGCTTGTAGTCGCCCCACACGGGATTTTGCAGCGTGATCGTCGCGGTGCAGTCCGAGTCATCCTGCTTCCCCGAGCCGAAGCCCGCGCAGTCGACGCGACCTTCCGCGCCCGGCGCGGGCGTGATGAGCGTGTCGCTCTTGGAGGCCGTGTGAACACGACGGCCATCCGGCGCAATGAGTTCGAGATCGACCGCCGCGACGGCGATCGTGAGGATGCCTGGTCCGAGCCTGTCGGTCTGAACGATCACCTGTTTTGGCCGCGCCTGCGGCTTTGTCAGACCCTTCCACGCCAGCGCGGCGCTGCCTGTGAGAACGCCGAATCCGAGCACGATTCTGAGTCCCATTCCGGCGCGCCGCAGCGCTCTTTTTCCTTGAGATTCGATTTCCATTGGTGTATTATTACGGGGTAGAGCAAAGAAGCGCTCGCGTAACACGCTGTCAGGATACGGTTGCACTAAGGAGGGTGTGCGATATGAGCACGATCAATCAGCCCGAAGTCGCGCTGGCTATGACTGCCGCGGCGGCTGTCGAGGTGAAGAAGTTCATGGTGGCAGAGAACGTTTCGCCGGAAGTCGGCGGATTGCGCGTGTCCGTGCAACCCGGCGGGTGCTCCGGTTTCAAATACAGCCTCCTGATCGAAGACAAGCCGGCGGACGATGACACGATCGTTCCGCAGGACGGATTCAACGTGTTCGTCGATCCGTTCTCGATGCAGTATCTCGGCGGCATGACGGTCGATTACGTCACGTCGATGCAGGGGTCGGGCTTCACGTTCAAGAACCCGAATGCGACCGGCGGGTGTGGTTGCGGCAGTTCGTTCTCGGCGTAAACCGGAAACAAGCGCTTGCCGGCGAGCGGGTTCGGCGCCGTAGACTTCGCAGTCCTCGTCGCATATCTCGCCGGCACCACCGCGCTCGGTGTCTGGCTCGGGAAAAACCAGAAAGACGCACAAAAGTATTTCGTCGCTGACCGCTCACTGCCATGGTGGGCGGTCATGTTTTCTATCGTGGCCTCGGAGACGAGCGCGCTCACGTTCATCTCCATTCCGGGCCTCGCATACACCGGGAACCTCGGGTTCCTCCAGGTATGCGCCGGCTACATCCTCGGCAGAATCGTGGTCGCGCGCGTGCTGCTCCCGCGCTATTTCGACGGCAAGCTCGTCACGGCATACACACTCCTCGAGACCCGGTTTGGACCGGAGACGCGCCGCTTTGCGTCGATCGTGTTCATGGTGACACGCGCGATGGCCGATTCCGTGCGCGTGTTCGCGACGGCGATTCCGATCGCGCTGATCATCGGGCCCGTCGTGCCGCGCGAGTATTTAATGCCGTCGGCGATCCTCGTACTCGGCGCGCTGACGATTTTCTACACATGGCGCGGCGGGATGCGCGCGGTGGTCTGGACCGAGCTGCTCCAGGCGGCGATTTACGTAACCGGCGGGATCTGCGCCGTCGTCATTCTAGGAAATGCGATCAGCGGCGGTTGGGGCGCGATTCTCTCTGCCGCGAACACCGCCGGCAAGTTGAAGGCGGTTTCCCTTTACACCGGATTCGATCAGCCGCATACGATTTTTGCGGGGCTGATCGGCGGAGCCTTTCTCGCGATGGCGTCGCACGGCACGGATCAGCTGATTGTGCAGCGTCTGCTCTCAGCCAAATCGCTGCGAGATGCGCAACGCGCGATCATTGGAAGCGGAATCGCAGTGTTTGTGCAGTTCACGCTGTTTCTTGCTGTGGGACTCGGGCTCTGGGTTTTGTATACCGGCCGGCAGTTCGACACACCCGACGCGATTTTCCCGACATTTATCCTCGAGCACATGCCGCATGGCCTGCTCGGCCTGATCGTCGCGGCGATCGTCGCGGCGACGATGTCGACGCATTCGGGCGCAATCAACTCGCTCGCGGCGGCGACGACGATGGATATCTGGATTCCGCTGACGAAACGGTTGGTGAACGACGCGACGACATTTCGCGCAGGGCGCCTGTTCGCGCTGCTGTGGGGCGTCGTGCTCACCGGCGGCGCCCTGCTCTACCCCGAGAGCCGGACGCCGGTGGTCGTCGTCGCACTGTCGATCGCGTCGTTCACCTACGGCGCGCTGCTTGGCGCATTTCTTCTCGGAATTTACAATCCCCGCGCCAAGCAGCGCGACGCAATTCTCGGCATGTCGATCGGCATCATTGCCATGGCGATCGTCGTATTCTCACCGTCGTTCAAGATCGCATGGCCCTGGTACGTGCTGATCGGCACCACGATCACCCTCTTCGCCGGCTCGCTGTCTGCTCTGCGGA
>DASYSH010000142.1:0-8899 GCA_036003525.1 Gemmatimonadaceae bacterium
CGACGCAGAACTTTCGGCGAGAAACGCGAGGCGGCGTTCCCAAAAATCGCGCACGTTCGCTCGCTGCCGGAGAATGTGTCCTTCGCCTTGATACAGCCGGAACTCGATTTTCTTGCCCAGGCGCTGCAACGCCGTGAAGATGTCCGTTGCGATCTCGCTGCCGTCGCGTTCCCCCTGACCGATGAGCACCGGAGTTTCGATGCGGTCAAAGCTGAAGAGAGGCGAGTTGTCGTAATAGCGCGAGCGCTGCTCCCAGATCGTGCCGCCCATGTTGCCCTGTCCGTGCTCGTAATAGCCGGTCGAGCGAAGGTAGTCGACGAAGAGATCCGGGTGGACGACCACGCCTGTCAGGATCGCGGCTTTGAAACGTTTCGTTTGCGTTATGAGTGACAGCGCGCCGTACGATCCGTAGCTCTGACCCATCACGGCGATGCGATCGGGGTCGGCGTATCCCTGGTCGACCGCCGCGTCGACGCTCTGCATGACCGTCCGCGCGATGTCGGTCGCAGTCGAGCCGGTGCGCACGGGCGCATCGGGGTAGAGCACAGCATACCCTCGCGTTGCGAGAATCTGCATGTCGAACTGTGGCGCATCGCCGAGCAGTCCGAAAGTATTCACGTTCGCGGATCCCATCACTCCGCCGTACGCATAGACCACCAGCGGAACACGACGACCGGCCTGATATCCGGGCGGCAGCAGCAGCGCGCCTTTGAGGGTGACGCCATCCGCTCCGCGCGATTCGATGATCTTCGATTCGCCAAGCGCATAATGGTCGAGCGCGTCGTTGAGCCGCGTGAGTTGACGCGGCGCATCGGGCTGCGTCTTTCCACGCGTACCGATGATCCACACGTCCTGCAGATGCAATTGGTCGGCGCTGACAAATGCGACGGCTCCCGTCGCATCGTTCGCATCGAGCGTATACAGGCCGCCGTACACTCTGTTTTCCTGAAAGGCCACGCGGCTTGCGCCGGTCGCGAGATCGACGGCGAGAAATCCCGAGCGCGCTCCGTCGCTGGCGCGCGCTGTTATCCACGCGGTGTGTCCGTCGCTGGTCCAGATCGTCGGCTTGCCAAACGGCGTCGCTATCGCGCGCGCACGCCATGCGGGGGTGATGTCGAGAGCGAGCGCGGCGCCGGACGATGCGTCGACGCGGAACAGCTTGCCCTCGCCAATGGCATAAAGGTTTGCGCCGGTCGCATCCCAGAGAGGCGCGTTTTCGCCGGTGAAGCGCGTGTGCCCGTCGCCCTTGAGCGTCCGCGCGCTCCCGTCGCGCACGCTCGCGAGGACGATCTCGCCGCCACCGATCTGGCCTCCCGTGGTGTATGCGATTGTTCGCCCATCCGGCGACCAGCTCCATTCAGCTCCGTAGGCGAGACGGACGCCTGCGGCGACGATGCGCGATGCGCCGGCCGGTTCATGCACGATGAGATCAAACAGCGACTGCTGCGTGTTTGGTTCGGAACCCCTGACTACCGTCCAGGCAACGGACTTCTCGTCCGGAGAAAACGCATAGGATTGAACTGTGGCACCGCGGGCCAGGCGAGTGACCTGTTTCGTCGCGTTGTCGAGGATCGCCAAATCGACGATCGCCGCCTTGCTGCCGCCATCCGGCGCCGCCGGCGCGCCGGCGGAGGCGCTGATGGGCGCCGTGGCGCCGGGATCGAATGCGCGCACGACGACTGACGCCTGATCCGCGGCGACCTTCTTGAACAATGATGTCGTCTGCGGAATGGTCGCGCCCTTCGCGTTCGCTTCCGCGATGGTCGTGCGTTCGGGCAGGATTTTGCACAGCATGCGCCGGCCGTCGGATGCCCAGCGCACGGTTTCGAATCCGAAGAACGGTCGCGCGATCACGCCGGGAAAACGCGTCGAGCGCCGCGTCGTCATGGTCCACACCCAGATGCCGGCTGTGCCGCCCTCGTCTGAATAGAAGGCGAGTTGTCGACCGTCGGGGGACCACGACGCACCCCAGCTGGAACTCGACGCGGTTCCGAGGCGGATGGTCTCGCCGGTCGACGTGTTCGTCAGCGTCGCCTGCATTCTCGAGATGCCGTCGGCAAGCGGGAAGCCCGTGGCGGTATACACGGAGCTCAGCGTGTCGCGCGTGACGGTTTCATCGGTCGCGACCGTGAGCGCGACCCATTGGCCGTCCGGCGACAGCGCGATGGGCGACCGCAAATTGATTGAATGGAGAGAGAGCGCCACGTCGAGAGGCAGCGGCTCGCGCACGCGCGCTGTCTGCTGCGCGGCGAGGATTGCCGGTGTGAGCGCCATCTGGACGGCAACCCGTCCGGCCTTCGTCAGAAATGCCCGTAACCGAGGGCGGAGGGTCGATGTTCCTGCATGGAGTTGCATTACCGTGTCTCCAGGTGTACTATTGGATACAATATCGCTGTCTTTTAGCTCCTGACTCATTGAAATATTGTATACAATGACTCAATTAGTCAATATGCCGCTGCCATCTGCGCATGGCGAGCTTCCCGGACAGATGTACGAAAGGCTCCGCGAACTCATCATCCGCGGCCGCCTGCCGGCCGGCGCTCGCGCGGTCGAGGCGGAGATCGCCGTTCGGTTCGGCGTGAGTCGGACGCCGGTGCGCGAGGCGCTCGCACGCCTGCATCATGAGGGATACCTGGCGGCGAAGAATCTTGGCCGCCGCACGCAATTAATCGTCGCGCCGCTCACGATCGAGCAGATGCGTGAACTCTGGCGCGTCATCGGCGCGCTCGAAGGTCTCGTCATCGAGTTCGTATCGTGCCTCGGCGCCGCGCGGCGACGCCAGATCGCGCGTGAGCTCGAGGAACTCAACGACGCGCTCGAGCGCGTGTCGGCGGCGAGGCCGCGCAATGCGGACGATGTCTTCGACGCGCAGATCAAGTTTCACGAACGATTCATCTCCGAGTACGACGGACCCGTCGTGCTGTCGCTGTACCGGACGGTGCGCCCGCAGGTTGAGCGGTATGAGTGGGCGTACGGCGCGGAATCGGAAGCTGAACTCGCTCCCTCGGCGGGTGAACATCGCAAGATCATCGATGCGGTTCGCTCGGGCGATGCGCATCGGGCGCGGGCCGCGGTCGAGGCGCACTGGGCAAACGCATTAACGCGGACGTCGGCGGTCATCAGCCGAATCCTCGGCAAGCCGCGCGCACCGTAAGGCGAGGAGCTGCGGCGTTCTCGGGCCGCGGCAGCCGCCGCTGTGGTAGTTTTCAGGGGTGCGACTCCTCGAGTCCGACTCCCTCGTTCTCCATGCGTTCGACTACGGCGAGACCTCCCGCATCGTGCGCATCGCGACGCATGACGCCGGCGTGCTCTCGGTAATTGCCCGCGGCGCGCGCAGGCCGAAGAGCGCGTTCGGCCCCGCGATCGATCTGTTCACGAGCGGCGTCGCGCACGTGCGGGTGCACCCCACGCGCGATCTGCACATTCTCACGGGATTCGACGCGACGCGCACGCGCAGCGAACTCGCGGGATCGCTGGCGCGCTTCACGGCGGCGTCCGCCGTCGCGGAGCTCTGCCTGCGTTTCGCGCGAGAGGACGACTCCGGCCGCGTGCACGACGCGGCGACCGATGTCCTCGACGCCATAGGGGCCGCGGTGCCGAATGAGGTCCCCGCGATCGCGCTCGCCGGCGCGTGGCGCGTGGTCGCCGAGCTCGGATTCGCGCCGTCGCTCGATCAGTGCGCGACCTGTCATGCCGATATTGCGCCGGATGAGCACGTGACGTTCGATCATCGCGCGGGCGGGGCGTTGTGCGCGCGGTGCGCGCGTCTCGGACCACGCGGGAGAAAGATCCCCGCGGACGCGCGCGAAACTTTGCGAAGCTGGCTCGCCGGCGCCGAAGCGGCGCTCGCCGACGACCCCGCGCGGCGCGCGCACCAGCGGCTGCTGCGCGAGTTCCTCGAGGAGCATCTCGGCGATGGCCGGCCGTTGCGCGCGTTCGCCGCGTGGGAAGGCCCGCTTCAGGCCGCGCCGCGCGAACCGGTCGCCCTCGCGTGATCCTCGGCACCGCCGGCCACATCGATCACGGCAAGACGTCGCTGGTGCGGGCGCTGACCGGCGTCGACACCGATCGCCTCCCGGAAGAAAAAAAACGCGGCATCACGATCGAGCTCGGATTCGCGCCGCTCACCCTCGCGAGCGCGGAGTTCACCGGCACGCTCGGCATCGTCGACGTTCCGGGTCATGATGCGTTCGTGCGCACGATGCTCGCCGGCGCGACGGGTGTGGATCTCGCGCTGCTCGTGATCGCGGCGGATGAGGGCGTGATGCCGCAGACACGTGAGCATCTCGCGATTCTCACACTGCTGGGCGTGCGCGGAGGCGTGGTCGCGCTCACCAAGAGCGATCTGGTCGACGCGGAATGGCTCGCCCTCGTGCGCGAAGATGTGCGCGCGCTCCTCGCGGATTCGGCGCTCGACGGTGCGGACATCATCGCATGTTCGGCGGCTACGGGCGCGGGGCTCGACGATCTGCGCGGCGCGCTCGCGGCGGCGGCGGCGCGTGTGCCGGCGAGAAGCACCGATGATCTCACGCGCCTTCCATTGGATCGCGCGTTCTCACTCAAAGGAACCGGCACCGTCATAACGGGCACGCTCTGGAGCGGTGCTCTCGACAGGGAAATGCATGCCACGGTGTTTCCCGGCGCGCTCCCCGCGCGCGTGCGTTCGATCGAGTCGCACGGCAGCGCGGTCGACCGCGGACTTCCGGGAACGCGGGTCGCGGTCGCGCTAGGCGGAGTCGATCGCGAGCAAGTCTCGCACGGTGGCGTGCTCGTCGCGGATGACGCCGGATGGCGCGAGACGGCTGTCCTGCGCGCCGATGTGGCGCTCCTCGATGGCGCGCCATCGCTCGGCGTGCGCACGCGCGTGCGATTCCATCTGGGGACGTCGGACGTCGGCGCGCGACTCGTCTCCGCCGCGGGCCGGGTGGAGCCAGGCGCGGTTCACGCCGTGCGCATTGCGCTCGACGCGCCGATCGTCACGCGCGCCGGCGACCGGTTCGTGCTGCGCGCGACGAGTCCGGCGATGACGATCGGCGGTGGCGTAGTGAGCGATCCGCATCCGCCCGCGCGCCGCGCGAAGGCGTGGAGTTCGACCAGCGCGTCCGCGGCAACGCGGCTCGAATGGATCGCGATGGAGAGCGCGGGCGAAGGCTTCGCGGTCGCGGATATTCCCGTGCGCGTGGGCATCGCGCCGCGCGACGTCGACGCGCTCGCGTCGGCGACGCGCGCGATCACGCGCATCGGCGATGATTTGTATCATACCGGGCTGATTGCGCGCCTTCGCGACCGTCTCGCCTCGGACGTGCGTGCATGGCACAAGGCGAACCCGCTCGAAGCGGGATTGCCGCTGCAGCACGCGCGATCGAAGCTTCATGCGAGTGAGTCGCTGTTCGAACAGATCGTCGGCGATCTGGTGAAGCGCGGAAAAATCGAAGTGCGTGGCGCCGTTCTTACCCGTGCAGGGTGGAAGGCCGGCGCGGGCGCAGATGCGACAAAGCTGGCGGAACTCGCGACGGCGATCGAAGCCGGTGGCGTTTCTCCGCTTAGCGTCGACGAACTGGCGGACCAGTTCGGAAAGGAGACACCTGCGCTCCTCCGCGTGTTGGAGCGTGAAGGGCGCGCGGTGGCGGTGGCTTCCGATCGATATTACAGCCCCAAGGCGCTCGAATCACTTTTGGCGTCGCTGCGCGCTGTCACCGCCGACGGCTTGCAAAAAACAGCGTCACAAATCCGTGAATCACTTGGACTTAGCCGCAAGTACCTCATCCCATTTCTTGAATATTGCGACCGGATTGGTGTGAGCGCGCGCCATGGGGACTTGAGATCGTTTCACTGGAAGCCGTGACGGCGCGAGCCGGGTTTGACGCAACTTATTGCGCCCTTTCCGGTTATCACAGAATAGGGGTTGCTTGACACCCTCTGAATCTGTCACTACCGTAGGACTAGAGTACGTAGCCCAAATGGGTTAGAGTACTCGGAGTCAAAGCAGTCTCACCCACCTTTTCAGGAGCTCGCTCGATAGCCCCTATTTAGTTAAACGGAGAAAAACATGAGGTATCGTTTGTCGGCGCTGATCGTGGCGCTGGCTCTCATTCTCATGCCACGAGTTAGCTCTGCGCAGACCGCAACAACTACGCAGAAACCAGTAGCTAAGCTAGGACAGAACTACCCGAATCCGTTCAATCCAGAAACGAGAATTCCGTTCACGGTTGGAGGGTATCCCAACTGCACGGATCCAAGCCACCAATACAAGGTGAGCTTGAAAATCTATAACGGGCTCGTACAGCTCGTCTCGATTCCGGTGATTCAAGGCGGAGCGGGCAACGTGGCAGGGGGTCAGCCGCTGCAGAACGTGTTGGTTCCATGTGGCCAGTACGTGGCCTATTGGAATGGAAACATTCTCAACACGTCAAAAGAAGCTGCATCGGGCGTCTATCTAGCCGCGCTCGATGTCGATGGTCAAAAGTTTCTGATAAAAATGATTGTGATGAAGTAGCAAATAAAAACGCCCGGACTTTGTCCGGGCGTTTTTGTTTGCGGACCGAAGACCGAGGTGATCACCCGACACTAAGTGCGCCAATTCGACATAGTTTCGTTGGTACCGCTCTTGCTTGTTGTGTCGGTCTTCGGTCTTCGGTCTTCGGTCTTTCGGCCCCCAAAATGCTAAATCCCGACCGCCTCACAGTAAAAAGCTCCGACGCCATCAACGACGCGCTCACGCTCGCGCGGCGCGATGGCAATCCGCTCGTGCACGACGCGCATCTCCTCCGCGCCCTGATCGACCAGGACGAGGGGATTGTCGTGCCCATCCTGCAAAAGCTCGGCGTCGCGATCCCCACGCTCACCGAGGCGATCGATCGCGAAATCGCCCGCTATCCCAAGCAGAGCGATGCGAACCCGACGCTCTCGCGCGAGCTCTCGAGCGTCATTGATGGGGCCGAGAAGCAGGCGAAAGCGTTCGGCGACGAGTTCGTCTCGACCGAACATCTGCTGCTCGCGCTCGCGGGGACGAAAGGCGCGGAGAGCGTCGCGCTGCTGCGCGATGCGGGTGTGACGCCAAAGGGACTCGCGGACGCGGTGAAGGCCGTGCGTGGCGCGCACACCGTGACCGATCAAAATCCTGAGAACCAGTATCAGGCGCTCCAGAAATTCACGCGCGATCTCACCGAGATGGCGCGAAAGGGAAAACTCGATCCGGTCATCGGCCGCGACGAAGAAATCCGCCGCGTGATTCAGGTGCTGTCGCGCCGGACGAAAAACAATCCGGTGCTCATCGGCGAACCGGGCGTCGGCAAAACCGCGATCGCGGAGGGGCTCGCGCAGCGCATCGTGAACGGTGACGTTCCCGAGTCGCTCAAGAACAAGCGTCTCGTCTCGCTCGATCTCGGCGCGCTCATCGCGGGCGCGAAATTCCGCGGCGAGTTCGAGGAGCGCCTCAAGGCCGTGCTGAAGGAAGTGACGTCGTCCGAGGGACAGTTCGTCATGTTCATCGACGAGATGCACACGCTCGTCGGCGCGGGGAAGGCCGAGGGCTCGATGGACGCCGGCAATATGCTGAAGCCCATGCTGGCGCGCGGGGAATTGCGCGTCGTCGGCGCGACGACGCTCGATGAGTATCGCAAGAACATCGAGAAGGATCCCGCGCTCGAGCGCCGCTTCCAGCCGGTGTATGTCGGCGAGCCGACGGTGCAGAACACGATCGCGATTCTGCGCGGACTCAAGGAGCGCTACGAGTCGCATCACGGCGTGCGCATCACCGATGGCGCGATCGTCGCTGCGGCGACGCTGTCCAACCGCTACATCGGCGATCGTTTTCTCCCCGACAAGGCGATCGATCTGGTCGATGAAGCGGCAAGCCGGCTGCGCATCGAGATCGACTCGCTTCCGCAGGAGATCGACGAGGTGGAGCGCCGCGTGGTGCAGCTCGAGATCGAACGGCAGGCGCTGCAAAAGGAAAAAGACGCCGCTTCGAAAGAGCGGCGCTCGGTGATCGAGCGCGAACTTGCAGAACTGAAGGAGAAGGCGTCCGGAATGCGCGCGCAGTGGCAGAATGAAAAAGGCGCGCTCGGTGAAGTCGGCAAGCTCAAGCAGGAAATCGAGGAAGCTCGCGCGGAAGTTGACCGGGCGACGCGCGCCGGAGACCTCGGCAAAGCCGCCGAGATTCAGTACGGCACCGTGCCGAAACTCGAAGCCGAGCTGCGCGAGACGGAATCGAAGCTCGCATCGCAGCAGTCGGGCGGCGCGCGCTTCTTGAAAGAGGAAGTCGGCGCGGATGACATCGCCGAGATCGTCGCGCAGTGGACGGGTATTCCGGTCACGCGCATGATGGAGAGCGAGAAGGAGCGGCTCACGAAACTCGACACCGAACTCGGCCGGCGCGTGATCGGCCAGCCCGAAGCGGTGCATGCCGTGGCGAATGCGGTGCGTCGCTCCCGTGCCGGCTTGCAGGATCCGAACCGCCCGATCGGGTCATTTATTTTTCTCGGACCGACCGGCGTGGGGAAAACGGAAACGGCGCGCGCGCTGGCGGAGTTTTTGTTCGACGACGAAGCCGCGATGGTCCGCACCGACATGTCGGAATACATGGAGAAGCACGCCGTCGCGCGATTGATCGGCGCGCCGCCGGGCTACGTGGGCTTCGAAGAAGGCGGGCAGCTCACCGAGGCGATCCGCCGGCGCCCGTACGCCGTGCTGCTGTTCGACGAGATCGAGAAGGCGCATCCGGACGTGTTCAACATCCTACTGCAGATTCTCGACGACGGCCGGCTCACCGATGGCCAGGGACGTACGGTCGACTTCAAGAACACCATCGTGATCATGACGTCGAACATCGGCTCCCAATGGATCCTCGAGCTGGGACGCGAGGACGATGCCGAGATGCGCCGGCGCGTGGATCGCG
>DASYSH010000143.1:0-2854 GCA_036003525.1 Gemmatimonadaceae bacterium
GCACGGATTGTTGGCGGCCGTGTCCGGCGTGGCGAAGCTGAGCGACTGCGCGCTGCCGCCGCTCAGGATCGTCGTGTGCGATCCCGCGGGGCTGAACTCCGCGCCACCGCTGGAATTCGTCTGCGCGAAACTTCCGCTGAACGTGAGCGTTCCGTTCGTGATCAGCCCGCTCGTGTTGCCGCCGCCGAACGCGACATTGCCGTTCACGACGATCGCGTCGAGGGCGGCGACCATCGAGATCGTGCCGCTGCTGGTCGTCGCGAAGTTTCCGTTCACAGTGAGCGTGTGCCCGCCGAAGCCGAGCTGACCCGAAGACGAGACGGTTGCGGATCCGTTGACGGTGAGATTCGCAGCGAGCGCAGACGGGTTGCCCTGGAACGACACGTTCGAGTTGATGACCGGCGTCGTTGCGGCGACCGGCGTGGCGCCGGTGACGAAGACGATGTTCGAGACGGCAAGCAGTGTGGACGGGTCCGTCAGCGTACCGCCGATTCCCATCGTGAAGCCGCTGCCGGTGACCGCGCCTGCGGACAACAGCATGTTGCCGTTGACCAGCACGTTCGACGTGAGCGTGACGCCGGCCGGATTCGAGACCGTGAGATTCGCGAAGCCCGACGATGGCGCGCCCGGCATCGACACGGTCCGCGCGGCGGCCGCCTGGAGCGTTACCGTGTTCGTTCCGCCGGCGACGAACGCGGTCGCCGTGGTCGACTGCGTGAAGTTGCCGGCGGTCGTGATTGCGCCGGCAGAGATCTTGCCGGTTTCGGAACCGCCCGCGAAGGTCATATCGCCGCTCACCGTGAGCACATCGGACACGTTCGTCATCGTGATCGTGCCGGTGCCGCTCGTCGCGAACGTGCCACCGACGTTCACGGAGTGCCCGCCGAGGGTGAAGCTGCCGCCGACCGAAATAGAGCCTGCCGCGGTTACGGTCGACGTCGCGCTGTATGTGCCGCTAACGGTGACATTCTGCGCGATCGGGCCGGCGACGGTGCCGGTGCCGTTGAGATCGATCGTGCCCGCGCCAGCTGTCGTGCCGTTGTCCGTGAAGTTGCCGGTGACGGTAAGCGTCGGTGACGATGCGAACGTCAGCGTCGCGCCAAAGCCGACGGTCAAATGCTTGACGGTGATTGCGGTGCTGATCGTCGGCTGGTTGCCGCCGGACGGAATGAACACCGAGTCGCCCGCGACCGGGACGCCAGCCGGAGTCCAGTTCGTCGCAACCGCCCACGCCGTGCTCGTGGCACCAGTCCACGTCTTGCTGAAGCCGGCGAGTGTTGCGGTCGCGTTGAACGTCGCCGGTGATCCGGCGAGGGTTCCGCTGGTGGCTGTCGCCGTCTGCGCGCCCGGCGTCGAGCCGAGTGTCCAGCTCGACGTCGCGATGCCGGTGGAGCTGGTCACGCTCGACGCCGGCGACATCGTCGCGCCGCCGCTGGTCGTCCAGTTCACCGTGATGCCGGCGACCGGATTTCCGAACGCGTCCGTCACCGTGACGCCGAGCGGCGTCGCGAGCGGAGCGAGTGTATTGCCGGTTTGATTCTGGCCGGATGTGATCGCAAGCGATGACGCTGCGGCGGCGGTGACGTTGAACGCGCTCGACGCGGCCGAAGTGGACGCGCCTGAGCTGGCGACGAGCGTATAGCCCGTGCCGATCTTGTTGAGCGAGACTGTACTAAACGTCGCCACGCCGGCGACTGCGGTGGCGGTCGCGCCGCTCAGAGTCGCGGCGCCCGGGTTCGCGCCGAACGCGAGCGTTACGGTGCCGACGAACGACGTCACGACGTTGTTGCTCGCATCCTTCGCGGTGACGGTGATCGCCGGTGAGATCGGGACCCCGGCGATCGCGTTCGACGGCTGGGTGGTGATGACCAATTGTGCGACCGGTCCAACTGCAGCCGTTGCCGTGATCGTCAGCGGCGAACCGAGCAGCCCTGCGCTCGTTGCGGTGATCGTCTGCGCACCGAGCGGGGCGCCGAGCGTCCAGTTGGTTTGCACGCGTCCCTGCGCGTTTGTCACGCCGGACGTCGGCGTCACGCTGCCGCCGCCCGTCGCGACGGCAAAATTCACCGTCGATCCGGCGATGCCCACGCCGGCCGCGTCGTTCACCTGAATCACGACCGGCGACGCCAGCGCCGCGCCCGGTATTCCGGTCTGTCCGCCGCCGCTCGCGACGACGATCGACGTCGCGCTCCCGCCGCCGATATCGAACAGCGCGCTCGTCGCGCTCGTGAGTCCGGTCGATGCCGCGGTCAATGTGAAACCGCTGCCCGTCGCCGACACGGTGACGCCCGGGAATGTCGCGACTCCAGCGACAGCGCTCACTGACACTGTGCCGCCGAGCGTCGCGCCCGTCGGGTTGGCCGCGAGCGAAAGCGTGACGGTCCCCGTGAATGCGGGGGTCGGATTTCCCTGCGAGTCTTGCGCGTTCACGACGATCGCGGGACTCATCGCCGCGTTCACCACTCCGCCCGATGGCTGCACGGAAAACAGAAGCTTGCTCGGCGCGCCGACCGCGATATCGAATGCGTTCGAAGTCGCGCTGGTGAGTCCCGTGCTCGACGCTACGAGCGTATAGCCGGTGCCGTTCTTGTTGATGAGAAGATTCGGGAACGTGGCGACGCCGGCGACGGCATTCACGGTCAGTGTGCCGTTGAGCGTTGCGCCCGTCACGCTGTTCCCGAACGCGATGACGACGGGCCCCGCGTACGTCGTCGCAACATTTCCGCTGTTATCCTCGGCGGTCACGACGACGGCCGAGAGCGCGCTCCCCGCGACGCCGTTCGACGGCTGCGTAGTGATGACGAGCTTCGATGCCGTCGCGGCCTGCGCGCTCGCGCTGAACGTGATGGGCGAG
>DASYSH010000144.1:0-2211 GCA_036003525.1 Gemmatimonadaceae bacterium
CGATGTTCAGCGAAGACATGATCTTGAAACGCGAGACGAGCGCCGCCTGCATTTTCTTGGGCGGCTTCATGATTTCCTCGAGCGCGCCGTCGATGCGATAGCGCACGCGAAGCTCGTGCTCGAAACACTCGAAGTGAATGTCGCTCGCGCCGCGTTTCACCGCGTCGGTGAGGAGCGCGTTGATCAGCTTCACGACCGGCGCCTCGTCCATCTGCGCGGCGAGCGCGGTCGCGTTGACTTCTTCTTCCTTCTGCTCCAGGACTTCGAGATCCTCGTCGCCGCCGAGTCCGGCGATGTCATCGAGGAGCGCCGACATCTGGACGTCGGCCGATTCGTAAATCTTCTCGAGATAATTTCGGAGCGTGAACTCGCCCGCGATGACCGGGAAGATGTCGTATCGCGTGATGAACTTGAGATCGTCGATGACCGCGAAGTTGGTCGGATCGGCCATCGCGACGGTCAGCGTGCGGCCGTCGCGCTTCAGCGGGAGCACGAGATTCTTGATGGCCAGATCGGCGGGAATGAGCTTTACGATCTTGGGGTCGACCTCGAACTTCGAGAGATCGACGGCCGGCATTTTGTACTGCCTGGCGAGCGTCTTGGTGAGCTCGATTTCCTGGATGAACCCGAGCTTTACGAGGTTGTAGCCGACGCGCGTCCCGTTCTGCCGCTGCTCCTGAAGCGCCTTCTCCAACTGGTCCTTCGTGATGAGCTTCTCGCGGAGGAGAAGATCACCGATACGCTCGCTGCTGTTGGAGGCAACCGGGGAAGCCATGGCGCGTTTGTGCTCGTCGTCGGGTTAATTCGCGTGAAAATCCCGGGCCCGCCGCCATACTATAGAAGGGGCGAACTCGAATTGGTGAAGCTGTCCGGCGGCGGGAGTGGTGTCAAGGACGCGAATAACTCCCCGGTCGACGTGCATTTTTTGACCGAGGCCGCGTCTCCCCCGCACTGTGAAGACGGGGGGCCGGGGAAAACGTCACGACATCCTCGCGATGGATTGACAACGGCGCGGGATCGTGCGACTATATCGTCAGACGATATATCAACGGACGTCATAACCGAGCCGCCGCGAATCCTGATGACGAAAACGAAACCCGCCGACCACGATCCCGAGTCCGCAAAAAAACTGCCGCTCACGCCCGCGACATTTCAGATCCTGATGTCGCTGGTCGACGGCGAGCAGCATGGGTACGCGATCATGAAGGAGGTCGAGGAGCGCACGGATGGCGCCGTTCGCCTTGGCCCCGGCACGCTGTACGGGTCGCTCAAACGCCTGCTCGAAGACGGGCTCGTCGATGAAGGCGCCGAGCGCGCTGATCCGGAACTCGGCGATGAGCGGCGCCGGTATTACCGGATCACCAAGTTCGGCGTGGCCGTGGCGCGCGCAGAGGCGCGCCGGCTCGAATCGGTGCTGCGCACGGCGCGGCAGAAAAAACTCATCGGATGGAGACCGGCATGAATACCGGCGACCGGATTTATCGCGCGCTGCTCCACGCCTATCCATCCAGCTTCCGCGCGACTTTTGGGGGCGAGATGGCGATCGCGTTCCGCGACCGGCGGCGCGAGATGCGCGCAGCGCCATTTCGATTTTGGCTCATCATGCTGCTCGATGTGGCGCGGAGCGCACCCGCGCAGCGACTCGAAGCGTCGACCGGAAGGGCGGCCGCTCACATTCAATTCAAGGAGGGAACCATGAAGACGATGGCGATTGTTGCGGTGATCGTCGGCCTGTTCGAAGCGGCGAGCGCCAGCATCGAGGCGTGGATCGGCGGTGTCGTGAACCACAGCCGTTTCTCACTCGCCGGCGGAACGATGGGAATGGTCGCGGGGCTGTTTCTTGCCGTGGCGGCGATCGCGGTGCTTCGGCGGAGGCCCGGCTCGGACGTGATGCTGGCACGCGCGGCGACGGCGTGTCTCGCGGCGTTTGGCGCCGTCTGGCTGCTCCGGCCGATGCTCTCCATCGCATCGACCGGGCTGGGAATCATGTTTCCGATCGTGCTGCTGTTCTTCTTGCGCACGCGCCGCGGCGGGCTCGTGTCGGCCTGACAACAGCGCGCGGCTCTTGAAAATGTGACGAACGGTTCGAGGCGGCGGGCGAACGCCGCTGTGATGCCGGGAATTCGCTGCAGCCCGGCAATCGATCCGAACGGGCCGTCGTTGATGCGGCTCATCACGATCCGCCTGGCGAGGGCCGGACCGATATAAGGC
>DASYSH010000145.1:0-2781 GCA_036003525.1 Gemmatimonadaceae bacterium
GTCGGCGGATTCCTCACCGGTCTCGGGATCGGCGGCATCGCCATCGCGCTGGCGCTCCAGAATATTTTCGCCGACCTCTTCGCCGCGCTCTCGATCGTGCTCGACAAGCCATTCATCGTCGGCGACACCATCGCCGTCGACGATTTCGAGGGAACGGTGGAGCATATCGGTCTCAAGTCGACCCGCGTCACGAGCATCAATGGCGAGCAGGTGGTGTTCGCGAACACCGATCTGCTGAAGAGCCGCGTGCGCAACCTGTCGCGGCGACAGGGGCGCCGCCTGGTGTTCACCGTTTCGATCGACCCGGCGACGAAATCGGACCGGCTCGCGCGCGTGCCGGAGATCATGGCCGACGTGATCGGCGCGGAGCAGCGCGCGGCGCTGCGGCGCTGTCATCTCGTTGGTTCCGGCAGCCGCGGGTTCGACATCGAAACGGCGATTCTCATTCCGCACCCCGAATACAACCAGGCGCTCGACGTGCGGCAGGCGGTTCTGCTCGAGTTCTATGCGCGGCTCGAACGCGAGGGCATTTCGCTCGCGCGTCCGCCGGGACTCTTCGCCTCCGGCGCCGCCCAGGCGTAGCAAAAGCTCTTTCCCCCGCGCAACGACGTAGTTTTAGCACCGATGGAACCTGCCACGTCCGCGAAAGAACCCCGGCTTCCCCCTGCGATTCAGCAGGTTCTCGCGCGATTCCAGTCCATGTCGCGCGAGGACAAAATGCAGGCGCTCGTCGCGTATGCGAAGCGGCTCGAGCCCGTGCCGGAACGCTTTGCTTCGCTCGATCGCGACGCATATACCGTGCACGAGTGCCAGACGCGCGTGGATCTTTTCTCGGAGCTTCGCGACGGCCGCATGCACTTCTGGGCGGACGTGAACGTGCGCCAGTCTCCCACGGTCGCGGCCTTTCTTTCGATCACTTTCAGCGCGGTCAACAACGAGCCCCCGGCGACGACGCTCGCGATTCCGCCGGACTTCGTCAGCATCATGATGTCGGGCCTCGGCCTCAGCGCGCGTGAAGTCGGGCTCAACGCGCTCGTGTCACGATTGAAGCGCGAAGCGCGCGCGGCGCTCGACTCCGGTGGTTGAATTTCGCAGATTCGTTTCGTTCCGTTCGATGTACCTCTGACAGGAGATCCCCCATGACCGCCCCCGCCGCGCAGGATTTCAAGAGCCACCGCCGCTACGACCCCCTTTGGCATTTCGTCGGAGCGATCATCGTAGCCGCCGGGTTCATCGTCGCCCTGGTTCGTGCCATTCGTCATCCCGAAGACTCCTGGAACTGGTGGTTCGCGGTGTACGCCCTCGGCATCCTGTTCGTGGTCGCCCGTGCGCGCGCGCAAACGCTGATCGTTCAGAACCGTCTCATCCGTCTCGAGATGCGTCTGAAGCTCGCCGGACTCCTGCCTGCGGCGACTGCGGGCCGGATCGGCGATTTGACGCCGGATCAGCTCGTGGGACTGCGATTCGCCAGCGACTCGGAATTGCCCGGCCTCGTTGACCGCTGCCTCAACGGGCAGCTCGCGACGGGTGAAGCGGTGAAAAAGGAGATCAAGAATTGGCAACCGGATTGGCTGCGCGCCTGAGGAAAACTGTGTCGCTTTTGATCAACGCATGGGTCTGGACGATGGTGGTCGGCGCCGTGATCGTCGGCACGCCGCTGGTCGCCATCGTCTGGGCCGCGACGGCCGCGTTCGACCCGGGGCGCTATGCCGCGGGCCGGATGTTTCGGCTGATCGCGGTGTTCACGGTGAAGATGAATCCGCTCTGGAAGTTCGACACGAGCGGTCAGCTCGTGCGCGATCCGCGCCGGCCATATGTGGCGGTGAGCAATCACGAATCGTACGCCGACATCTTCTTGATTTCGCACCTGCCGTGGGAAATGAAGTGGATGTCGAAAGAGACGATGTTCAACATCCCGTTCATGGGCTGGATGATGCGCATGGCCGGCGACATTCGCGTGGTGCGGGGGGAACGCACCAGCGCGATTCAGGCGCTCGCCGCGGCGCGCGACCGCATCAAGCGCCGGGTGAGCGTGATGATTTTTCCGGAAGGCACGCGCTCGCGCGGCAACGGGCTCTTGCCCTTCAAGGATGGCGCGTTCCGCGTAGCGATCGAAACCGGCGCGCCGATCCTTCCGCTCGTCGTCGCGGGCACGCGGCGCGCGATGGCGAAGGGCAGTTTTCGTTTTCAGCGGGCCCGCGCGCGCGTGAAGGTTCTCGATCCCATCGAGACGAACGGGCTGACGCTCGATGACGTCGGCGCGCTCCGCGACAGGGTGCGCGCGCTGATCGAGGACGCGCATACGCGCCTGTTGCGCGAACTCGAAGGCGGCGACTCCGCGTAACACCGCCCCGGGGCGGTGCGACGCGCTCAGCTCTTGGCGAGCAGTGCGCTGTGCCAGCTCTTCGCCGCGGGAACTTCGAAGCGCGCGCGATAGTCGCCCGCGCTCGTGATCGTCGTGTCGAACACCGGCGTGGCGGCATCGGCGCCGCCGCGCCGCGAGAGCGCCTCGAAATCGTCCCGCGGAAGCGCGCACACGAGATCGCCCGGCCCGCGGAAGAACACGAGTCCTCCGCCGACCATCGACGATCCCACCGCACGCTCGAGATCCTGGAGCATGCGGAACAGCCCGTCGATCGAGCAGCCGGACGCGCCTTCGGTGCGCTGATCCACGCCGATCACGAGGAAGCGTTCATCACGCCATTCGCGCGCCGCGGTCAGCGGATGTCCGTGCGCCTTCCACTGGAGGAGATAGGTGTCCACCGCGGCGAGAAGTTTCGC
>DASYSH010000146.1:0-2548 GCA_036003525.1 Gemmatimonadaceae bacterium
GCATCCGCTGGCTCGCGAGATATGACACGACGCTGAACAGGCCCGCGGCGCCGAGCGCCAGCGATGCGGCGCCGAGCAGCGAAAACAGGAGCGAAAGGAACTGCTGCTCCCGGAGTTGACTCTCGTATGCCTCGGTCAGCGGCGCAACGCGAATGAAAGAATTCTGTGGAGCCATCGCGAGCAGGGCACGCGACACGAGAACCCGCACATTCCGCGCACCTGGTGCGACACGAATTGGATAGAAATACGGTCCGCGGCTGCTGTCCGTCGCAGACACGAACAGCACGTCGGACGTGTCTTTTCCGGCTTCGAGCACCGACTTGAATCCGATATCTTTGTCGCGAACGACGCCCACGACTGTCATCCACGGCGCGGTCGACGCGATATCGCCGAACTTCATTGTGCGACCGACTGCGGATTCGTGTGGAAAAAGCCGGTGCGCGGTCTTCTGGTCGAGCAGCACTGCGCCGTTCCCCTGCGCGTCACCCAATTCCAGATCGCGGCCCTCGACGACCTGGTAGCCGTATGTCTGCACGAAGTCCGTTCCGACCATGGTGCAATTCGGAAGCGTTAGCGCGGTGCCGCCGGCGACGGTGCGGTCCGTTGTGATAATTGGATGCCCGCGATCCCATGTGCATTGGGCCGCACTCGTCGCGCTGGCCACACCCGGCACCGCGCGAATTCGCGCGAGCGCCTCCTGCGCCGTGCGCACGAGGTCGGCGGTCACGAATGACGAACCGGTGTTCTTCAGGTACAGCTCGGCCGTGAGCAGATTCTTTTTGTCGAGGCCGAAATCGGTGGCGGCCATGATGCGCTCTGATTTGAGCATCAGGCTCGCGCCAACCAGCAGCGTCATCGACAGCGCCAGCTCCGTCACCACGAGCCAGCGGAATCGAGTGCTCGATCGTCCGGTATTTCCGCCGGAACTGTCCTTGAGCGTCGCCGACGGATCGGTGCGGCTCGCACGCCACGCCGGGATGCCGCCCGCAACGCCGACCGCGATCATCACCGCCAGCGCGCTCAGCCCGAGCACGCGCGCGCTCCATTGCGGCTCCGCGAATCCGTACCGATGCATATCCATTGGCATCGCGTGCGTAATCAACCCGACGCCCCACGCTGCAACGATCGCGCCGGCGATCGAGCCTATCACCGCGAGCGCCGCGACTTCGAACATCACCTCGCGCGCAATGTCCGCACGTGTGGCGCCGATTGCGAGTCGCAGCGCGTAGTCGCGCGTTCGCACGGTTCCCCGCGAAAGCATCAGGGCCGCGACGTTCGCGCATGCGATGATCAGCACGCAAATCGCAGCGCCAATGAGCGCTTTGTGAAAATCCTTCAGCGCGATCGGATCCGGGATCAGCGTCACCATCGATGCGGCGAACGGACGATCGGTGGGGCCGGTCGCATACGCCTGTGTGAATCGGTGCATGATTGCGTTGAGCTGCGGCTGGATGTCTTTCGGCATCACGCCGGGGTCCAGTCGCACGAACGGTTCTCCGCCGAGGCGCGGCGCGTTGCCGGGAAGCCAGACCGAGGTGTTGATCGGCGCCGTCGTGTGCGGAGGAAGCACGCCGACTACGATGTACTGATGGTCGCCGATCGTAATGTGCGTGTCACCGATCGCGGATCGATTTCCGAACTGTTGCTTCCAAAAGTCGTCGCTGACCAGCGCGACGCTCTGAGCATTCATCTCATCCGGAGATGCGAGCCGGCCAAGCCTGGGGCGAGCAGCGAGCACGTCGAAGAAGCCGGTTCCCGTCGAAGCGACCATGACCTTGACGATCGATTCGCCGGCTTCAACATCGAGCCAGCTGCTCGTCGAACTCGTGACCGCCTTGACTCCCGGGATTCCCGCGAGGCCATCGTGAAGTTCGCTGGCGGAGGGGCCGTGCCGGACAAAGCTGAACACGCGCACCTCGAACAGCTGCTCGCTGTGCGCGTACGGCGACACCGGATGCGTCATTGCATCGATCAGCGCGAATACCGACGTCGACATTCCGAGCGCCGCGCCGAGCGACAGCGCCGCGATCGCCACGAATCCCGGCGCGCGCCGCAGCGACCTGCTCGTTTGCGGAATCGCCGCCGCCGTGGCGCGAACGAATGAAGCCGCGTTCCGCAGACCGTCGCCGAGTGCGCTCATGAAAGTCTCCTCGAGGAGTGAATCACGACCCCGACTGCCAACCCGAACAGCATGGACGCGAGTCCGACGAGGAGAATATGCACCGAAAGCTGCGGCCCGACATACGTGCGGCCGATTGCACGCTGGAGCCAGCGCACGAGATACGCATCAAACGGTTCGCCTGCCACCGCCGCGTACGCCGTCGGGATGTCGCTCGGTGAGTGCCACATCTTTTTGAATTTCTCCGGGCCCATGTCGCGCGCCATGTCGTCGAGCAGATGCGCCCGCATCGCGGAGTTTCCGCGCAGCGGCGCGAGCCGCGCGCCGATCACGAAATCGGAGGGCGGCGCAAGCGGCGGCCCGAACGTCGGGGCGCGTCCGAACACGCCCTCGGTGCATGTCTCGCGGCGCCCCGACGCGCACGCAACG
>DASYSH010000147.1:0-8161 GCA_036003525.1 Gemmatimonadaceae bacterium
CCTCACCCCTCACTGATCTTCCCCCTCACCCCTCACTGATCTTCCACGTGACTCCTCACGGAGTCATAGCTCAACAACTCTCCCCAGCCGATCCAGACTCATTCCCCACCCCTGCACCATTTGCATCCCCCTGAACGCCTCGGCAGTCGCGGCAGAGTCGAATAGCGTCGTGATCGTGAGCCGCGTCTTCCCGTTCTCATCGGCGAATATCACCGTGACGATGCCATCGGGCACGATCGATCCCTTCGGAGCGCCGCGGAGCGCGTTGAGCTGATCGTGCCACGCGGGAGGATTGTCCGCGAGGTTGTTGGTGTACACGATCCGCTCAGGCTTTACGATTTCCTTGTAGATGCCCGTGACCGGGTACCGCTGCCCATCCGGCGACATCATCACCCAGCGGAATGCGCCGCCGGGCCGCAGATCCATTTCGCACTCCGGATTCACAGTCGGGAACGGACCCCACCAGTGCACGAACATTTTCGGATCGGTCCACGCATCCCAAACGAGTGCGCGCGGCGCGTTGAATGTGCGCGTAATGACGATCTCGCGATCCGAGTGATTGCTAGCGTTTGTTGCGGGCATTGCCATTTACCCTCGTTGATTTGGCCGGTTTGGATTGCAACTCGGTGAGATACAGGTCGAGGCGATCGAGCCGCTCATCCCACATACGTCGGTACTCTTCGATCCAGTCGTCGACCTCGCGCAGCGCCTTGACTTCGATTTTGCACGGGCGCCACTGGGCGTCGCGTGCGCGCGAGATGAGCCCCGCGCGCTCGAGCACTTTCAGGTGCCGCGAGATCGATGGAAGGCTCATCTCGAACGGAGCGGCGAGTTCGTTCACCGTCGCCTCGCCTTTGGTGAGTCGCGTCAAAATCGCGCGCCGCGTCGGGTCCGATAGGGCGGCGAAGGTCATGCCGAGCCGGTCGGTTTTCGTCGTACGGTGGGTTCGCTTTGTATTTAGCACATAAGCTAAATAACAAAAACAAGAGCGACTGTCAAGCGCCGGCCATCAATCGGCACCTTTCAACGACTGCGTGCGCGATTCAACAGTAATTCGCGTTCGCGGGCGTTCTGGGCAAGAGACGCGGCGCGCTCGAACTCGGCGCGCGCCTCATCCGTGCGGCCGAGTTTCGCGAGAAAGTCACCGCGGACCGCAGGAAGCAAATGATAGTTCTTCAACGATGCCTCGCCGGCGATGGCATCGACGGCCGCGAGCCCTGCCCCAGGTCCGCTCGCCATCGAAATTGCCACCGCGCGATTCAGCTCGACCACCGGCGACCGCTCGAGCGCGGCGAGCGCGCTGTACATCGCAACGATCCTTCCCCAATCCGTCTCTTCGTTCGTGCGCGCGCGCGCATGACATGCCGCGATTTCTGCCTGCAGCACGTATTTTTGCGCGGGCCTCCCGATCGTCTCCGCGCGTTCGAGCGCGGCAAGCCCGCGGCGGATCAGCAGTTGGTCCCATCGGGCGCGATTTTGATCGAACAACAAGATCGCCTCGCCCGCCGGCCCGGTTCGTGCCGCGAGGCGCGACGCCTGTATCTCCATCAGCGCCACGAGCCCGTGGACTTCCGGCTCTTCCGGCATCAGTTCAGCGAGAATGCGGCCGAGTCGCAGCGCGTCTTCGCAGAGCGCGGGCCTGGTCCAGTCGTCCCCCGCGGTGGCGGAATACCCTTCGTTGAAAATCAAATAGATGACTTCGAGAACCGAGTCGAGCCGCGCGGTGAGTTCTGCATTGCGCGGAACCTCGAACGGCACCTTCGCGTCGGCAAGAGTTTTTTTCGCGCGCACGATCCGCTGCGCGATCGCGGGCGCGGTCGCGAGAAACGCGCGCGCGATTTCGCCCGTGGTCAGTCCGCCGAGCAGCCGGAGTGTGAGCGCGACGCGCGCCTCGGTCGGAAGCACGGGATGGCACGCAGTGAACACGAGGCGGAGAAGGTCGTCGCCGATCTGATCGTCGAGCGCTGCGTCGGGATCGTCACCCGGGCGGTCGTCCAGATCGCGGCCGATTTCCTCATGCTTTCGGTCGGCGAGCGATGCATGCCGCATCTGATCGATCGCGCGGCGCTTCGCGACCGACATGAGCCACGCGCCCGGATTCTGCGGCACGCCAGATTCGGGCCATTGTTCGAGCGCCGCGAGCAGCGCGTCCTGCGCGAGATCCTCGGCGATGCCGACATCGCCCGTGATCCGCGCGAGCGCAGCGATGAGTTTGGCGGATTCAATCCGCCAAACCGCATCGATTGCGCGCCGCACCGCATCGGTCATGCCGCGAAATCAGACCGTGCAGAATCGGTATGGCAAGCCAGCCCAGGTCCTACCGTGATTTATTCTTTTCCACCGCCGCGCCGATCTCGGCGACTCTCCCTTCTTCCTGCTTCTCAACCGCCGGCCCGAAATCCGACATCTCGAATACCTGCCGCAGTTCGAGTGTATCGCCCTCTTCGGCCGGACAGCGCTTCGCCCATTCGATCGCCTCGTCTTTCGACTTCACCTGCCACATCCAGTAGCCGCCGATCACTTCGCGCGCCTCCGTGAACGGGCCGTCCTTGACCGTGGCCTTGCCGCTCTTGAACGAAAGGCGCGCGCCTTTCGACGTCGGATGCAACCCGTCGAGCGCGAGCAGAATGCCGGCTTTCCCGAGGTCCGCGTTGTACGTCATCATTTTCTCGATCAGTTTCGGATCGGGCATCTCGCCTGCTTCGACGCGCGCGCGCGCGCCGGGAATCATCAGAACCATGAATCGCATTGTCGTCTCCGGTTAGGCCTGCGGTGGATCGCCCATGCGGCGCACTTCGGACGATCCCTTCCCCATGAACTTCAAAAACTTCTTCGCCTCCTCGATGGCCTCTTCCTTCGAGTTCATGTTCATGATCGCGTACCCGCCGATGATTTCCTTCGTTTCCGTGAACGGCCCGTCGACGACGGAAATGTTTCCGTTGTCGATCGACACCTTCGCGCCGTGCTTGCTCGCCATCAATCCGTCCGTGGCGATCAGCTTGCCGGTCTTGAACATGTCGCCGATGAACGCGCCCATCTCTTCGATTTGTTTCGGCGTCGGGCGCGCGTCCGAGTCCTCACCCGGCCGGTAGATGAACAGATATCGCATTTCCAGTCTCCAAAGGTTGATAGGTTATGGCCGGTGCGTCCCGGCTCTACCAACACGTCGAACGAAGGTCACGGAAATCGACAGCCCGGCGTTTACTTGCCCGATTTTGCCTGTTTTCCGTCCTTTCTCGGCTTCTTCGCCACCAGTTCGATCTCAACCCGCGCCCTCAGCGGCAGGCCCGCCACGGCGACCGTCGTCCGCGCCGGATACGGTTTGCTGAATCGCCGTGCATACGCCGCATTCATCGCCGGAAAGTCGGCCATGTCGGTGAGATAGACATTGCACTTGATCACATTGTCCATCGTGAGCCCCGCGTCGCCAAGCACGAGCTCGAGGTTGTCGAACGCGCGCAATGTCTGCGCCTCGACGTCGCCCTGGATCAATTCGCCCGTCGCGGGATCGACCGGAGTCTGCCCCGAGAGGTAGAGCAGCTTCCCCGCCCACACTCCCGGCGAGTACGGTCCCAGTGCGGCCGGTCCGCGCTTGCTCTCGACATGCTTGCGTGCCATTTGGATCATTCCTTGAGCGAATCGCTCGCTAGAGTCGGGTTCTTACACCACAATTATACCGTCGCACAAACCACCGTCTGTCGTCCGCCGTCCCAACCGCCGTCTGACGTCTGCCGTCCGCAACCTGAGATCTCCATGACACTCGATCGCCGTCGCTTCCTCCAGTCCGCCGCACTCGGTGCGGGCTCACTCGCCCTCGCCTGCAACACTTCCGGCGGAGCCCCGGCTGCGGCGAGCGGCTCGGGCGACCTGCCCGATGTCATCAAGGCGCTCAAGCCCATGAAGGACGGCGTCGTCCCCATCACAGTCGACGAACGCAAAGCGCGCATCGCCAAAGCGCAGGACCTCATGAATGCGCAGAAGATCGACGCGATCTTCATGGAGGGCACCACGAGCTGCTTCTATTACACCGGCATGCGGTGGGGTCAGAGCGAGCGCACGTTCGGCGTCGTGATCCCGGCGAAGGGCGCCATCGCGTACGTATGTCCCGGCTTCGAAGAAGATCGCGCCCGCGAGCTGCTCAAGCCCGTCTACGGCGATGAAGTGCGCGTCTGGCAGGAGGACGAGAGCCCATACGCCGTGATCGCTGGGATCGTGAAGGATCGCGGTGTGAGGTATCATCGCATCGGCGTCGAGGAGCGCGTGCGCTTTTTTATCGCCGACGGGATTCGTAAAGCGGCATCCGGATCCGAAGTCGTCGACGCGACTCCGGTCACCGCGGGCTGCCGCGTGATAAAATCGAAAGCCGAGATCGCGTTGATGCAGCGTGCGAACGACGTGACGATCGCGGCGTACAAGGCCGGACTGCAAACGATGCGGGCGGGAATGCCGCAGGACGAACTCCAGCGCAACATCATGGCGGGCTTCGCCGCGCTGGGATATCCCGGTTTCGTGAGCGTGCAGTTTGGAAAATACACCGCGATCCCGCATGGCAGCGCGACACCGCAAACACTGAAGGACGGCGACGTCGTGATGATCGACGACGGTGTGCAGGTCGAGGGTTATGCGTCGGACATCACGCGCACGGTGGTATTCGGCAAGGCGACCGCGCGGCAGACCGAGGTGTGGAACAAGGAACTCGAAGCGCAGACCGCGGCATTCAATGCGATCAAGATCGGCGCACCATGCGAGAGTGTCGACGCCGCCGCGCGAAAGGTGATCACCGACGGCGGTTTCGGTCCGGGTTACAAACTTCCGGGACTGCCGCATCGCACGGGACACGGCATCGGCCTCGACGGACACGAATGGACGAACTTCGTGAAAGGAAACACTACGCCGATCGCAGCAGGCATGTGCTTCAGCGATGAGCCGACGATCGCGATTCCAGGCGAGTTTGGCATTCGCCTCGAGGACTGCGTTTACGTCTCAGAGGACGGTCCGCACTTCTTTTCGAAGCAGAGCGTCGCGATCGACAAGCCGTTCGCGGATTAAGCGGAGGATCGAAGCACGGAAGCCGATTGTCGATCATCCGGCTTCCGCATTTTCCGGTTTCTTACTGCACCACCACCTGTCCGCTCATCACGGCTCCGTGGATCGCGCAGTGGTACGGGAATGTGCCCGCCGCGGTGAACGTACGCGTCGAATGTCCCTGATCTTGAAGCGGTGAGTTTCCGATGCCGTCATCGAACACGATCTGGTGCGACACGCATTCGGTAGTGGTCCCGTACCCATTGGCGTCGCCGCTCGCCTGGCTCGTACACGCGTTCCACGTCCACGTCACGGTCGATCCGACGGTCGTGCTGAGCGAACCCGGAGTAAAAACGTTGTTCGTCAGCACGACGGAGTTCGGCGTTCCGTTCGGCGGAATGGGATAGTTCTGCAGTCCGGTCGGGCCGGCCTTTGCGCAGCCGGAAGCGAAGGCGGCGTACAGGACCGCGGCGAGAGTGACAAGAGTTCGGGATTTCATGAATCGGTCTACCCCTCGCAGTTGAATTCGTGCCGCGGTCCCGCGCCTTCTCAATACTACTTGCCCAGTTTCGCCTGTACAGCCTTGCCGGCCGCGAGGTGCGCGACAAAGTTCGGCGCCACTTTGTTCTGGAGATCCTTAAGCTCTGCATTCTGCGTCGCCGGAAGCAACTGCTTGGTGACCGCATCGATCACGGACTGATGGTACGACACTTCGTGATCGATATAGAACCTGTCGAACTCGGCGCCCGTCATGCTGTTGAGCTTCTTCATCGCGTCCGCATGATCGATGGCGAGCGGGAAATCCTTGCCCGGCGGCGTCGGCGTGACCTTGAGCTTCGCGACGAGATCGCGGCCCAGCTTACGAACGGCCGTATGATCCTTGATCATCATGTCGGCAAACGCGAGCACATCCTTGTTCTTGCTCTTTTTCGCCGCGACTTCGCTCGTCTCGATGTCCCACGTGTTGGCCGCGTCGAAGATCGCGGCGATCGTTGCGTCGTCGAGTGCGCGAACCGTTGCGCGCGCCGGCGCCCCGCTGAGCGCCTGCGCCTGGAGCCGCGTCTGCGGGCCGCCGACGGCGAGCAGCACAACCGCAACGGACAGAATCTTCTTGTTCATCGGTCTTCCTCGAACTTTTTGGGTGATGGATTGGGCGAACCTGCCGGATGTCACCCGAAGGTGTCGTGCGGGTAGGAATAAGTCAAGGTTTTGTTTGACTTATTATTTTCCGCAGGTTATGCTTTAGCTTGACTGTAAGGAGGATGAGGCATGGCCTGGTGGCAGCGACAGTCGTCGAAAACGACACGAAACCGCATGATCGCGCTCCTTAGGCGCGGCGAACGCAGCGTCGAAGAACTCGCCGATTCGCTCGGCCTGACCGACAACGCGGTCAGGGCCCAGCTCACCGCGCTCGAACGCGAACAAGTCGTCCACGCCACAGGCGTGCGGCGCGACGGAAACGTCGGCAAGCCGGCCACTCTCTACGGAATTGCACCTGAAAGTTCTGCGCTTTTCTCCAGCGCTTACGCCCCGGTGCTCAGCGCGGTGCTCGCCGAACTTCGCGACCGCATGACGCCGAAACAATTGGAATCGGTGCTCCGCCACGCCGGCCATCGTCTCGCCGAGTCACTTCCGAGTCGCGCCACATTCGACGAGCGCGTCCGCGCAAGCGCGACGCTGCTCACGGGACTCGGCGCCGACGCCGATCTCGTGCAGACGCACGACGGCTACGAAATCCGCGGACACGGCTGCGTGCTCGCCGATGCGGTGAAAGTCTGCCCCGCGAGCTGTGCGATCCTCGAGCAGCTGCTGCGCGACGTCACAGGCGGCGCCGTGAGAGAACAGTGCGACCGCTCTGAGAATCCGAGCTGCCGCTTCTCCGTGTCACCGGCGGCCTGATCCTGCGCTCTGCTTGACTCGGTGGCTCGCACGGTCGACGTTTGCCGTCGCCGTTCGAGCCACCCGACGCAGGGAGCAGAGAAATGAGCGTTTTCAGCTGGCTGACGAGACCTCGAATTCAGACCGACGACTGGAAGAAAGCGGAAGGAGTGCTCCCCGTTGAGCGCGCGCTCGCCGACGAGCACGAGGCGATGCACGGCGACGCGATTTCGCCGCTGCTCGAGGCGGTCACGCTGGATTTCGACGCGGCGCAGTTCGTCGACATTCCCGCGCTCGCTCGCGACCTGCGAAATGCGGCCGGAAGCCACGAGTCGCCGGTCGATCGCAGGCTGACTCCGCGCCACAAGCTCGACTCCGAGGTCACGCCGCGCGACGCGGTCGGAAAATTCCTCCTCGAAGATGCGGCGCTGATGGCGGCGCTGGTCGCGTTCGAATCTGCAGACGCGGGCGAGCTTCGCTCCGATGGCGCGGTGGGGAGACCTGTCGCACACGAGCGGTTCGCGGCGGCGCTCGCCACGTCGTTCAACAAGCGCCTCGGCCAGCGGCTCATGGACGAGCCGGCATGCCGGCCGTTCGTGCAGTCCGGCGCTGTCGACGCGCTCGGTGAGGCGCCCGCGGGCTCCGATGCCGTCACCGCGCAGGAGAATTTTTATCGCCGCGCAAACCGCGAACTGCTCGAAGCCGTCTTTCCGCGGACCGTCGCGCTCATGCGCGACCGTCGCCTCGCGATCGTGTTCGACGCGGCGCGCAAACGCGACACGGCGGCGCTGTGCCTTTCGGGAGGCGGAATCCGGAGTTCGACGTTCGCGCTCGGAATCATGCAGGGACTCGCGCGGCACGGACTGCTCGGAAAATTCGATTACCTGTCGACGGTGTCGGGCGGCGGCCTTTCCGGCGGGTGGCTCAGCGCATGGATGCGGCGGGAAGGCGCGAATACCGTGCACGATGCGCTGCGCACGGCCGGTCAGGAGAAAATCCAGCCCGAACCCGAGCCCGTGCAGGGACTTCGCGCGTTCAGTCACTGGCTCACGCCGACGGCGGGCGCACTGTCCGTCGACAGCTGGACCGTGATCGCGACGGTGCTCCGCAATTTGCTCCTCAACTGGCTCGTGTTGATCCCGCTGCTGTGCGGCCTCGTGCTGCTGCCGCGGCTGCTGCTCGCGGTTCTCGCGATCGACTTCGGCGCACGCCCGTCGAACTATGACGACGATATCGGCTGGGTCATCCTCGCCGGTTT
>DASYSH010000148.1:0-4998 GCA_036003525.1 Gemmatimonadaceae bacterium
GATCATCTGCTCATGGTGGCCGGATTTCTCCTGCTGATGGCGCAGCTCACCGTGGTCGTCGGAGGACTGGGGCTCGCGTCGACGATGAGTTTGTCTGTGCTCGAACGCACACGCGAGATCGGAGTGCTGCGCGCGATCGGCGCCAGCCACTCGAGCATTCTCTGGATGGTGCAGATCGAAGGGCTGGTGATCAGCCTGCTGAGCTGGGCGCTCGCGATCCCGCTCTCGGTGCCGATGAGCCTTCTGCTCGGTCGCGCGTTCGGGAAGGTGATGTTCCCGGTGCCGCCGGCGTATCTGCCGGAGGCGAGCGGTGTCGCGATCTGGTTCGGTGTGGTGCTCGGCGTGTCGCTGCTCGCATGCGCGTGGCCGGCGCGGCGCGCGACCGGGATCACGACCGCGGCGGCTCTCGCGTACGAGTAGTGTGAAGGCTATCTGAGCGTGAGCACGGGCAAGCCGGTGCGCGCGGCGCGCGCACTCTCAATAAAGCCGCCGCCGAGCACGCGGGTGCCATCGTAGAGCACCAGGGACTGTCCGGGTGCGATCGAAAGCACCGGTTCATCGAGCGCGAGTTCTATCTCATCACCATTGCTGTCACCGCCGCGAATGATTTCCGCCGGCACGATCGGCGCGCGATGCCGCACGCGTACGCCGACGCGATCGCCGACCGACGGCGCCGGGCTCACGAGCCAATTGATTCCGCGCGCAATCACACCGCGGCCGAACAGTTCTTCGCGCGGACCGATCACCACGGCGCGATCCGCGGCGCGAATCGCGGTCACGAACATCGGCTCGCTGTATCCGCCCGGCACACCGCGGCGCTGGCCGATTGTGTACCGCGCGAAGCCATTGTGCTCGCCGACGACGGTGCCGTCGCCGAGCACGATCGGCCCCGGTGAAAGCGATGGTGCGTCGGCGCCGAGTTTCTTCTCGAGAATCTTCGCGTAGTCGCCGTCGGGGACGAAACAAATCTCCTGACTCTCGGGTTTTTGCGCGACGAGGTTCAATCCGAGTTCTTCCGCGAGCGCGCGCGTCTGCGGCTTGGTCATGTCGCCGACGGGAAGCAGCATGCGCGCGATCGCGGACTGCTGGATTCCCCAGAGGAAATAGGTCTGGTCCTTCGCGTCGTCGGCGCCGCGATTGAGTTCGCCGTCGATCACGCGCGCGTAATGCCCGGTCGCCACGAACTCCGCGTCGATGGCGTCGGCCTTCTGCACGAGATCGTGGAACTTCGTGAAGGTGTTGCAGCGGACGCACGGAATCGGTGTGCGGCCGTTCGCGTACTCGGACACAAAATCATCCAGCACGTCGTGGCCGAACGATTTTTCCAGATTGAGCACGTAATGCGGAATTCCGATGCGCTCGGCGATGCGTCGCGCGTCGTTCACGCTGTCGAGCGAGCAGCACGGCTTATCGGGGACTTCCGCGCCGTCGCTGTGCAGCTTCATCGTTGCGCCGACCACATCGTATCCCTCGCGCACGAGCATTGCCGCGGCGACGGACGAGTCGACGCCGCCCGACATCGCGACGAGGACGCGGGACTTCTTCGTCACTAGACGCTGGCGAGCCCGCGCGCCTTCAGCGCGAGGGCCGGGAACACCTCGGCGACGCGGTCGATGCATGCGTCGGTCGTGAGCGAGCCGAGGCTCATGCGAATCGCGGCGTTGGCGATGTCGGTCTTGATCGACAGCGCGTCGAGCACGTGCGACGCGCCGACGCTCCCGCTCTGGCACGCCGAGCCGCCGGAGCAGGCGATTCCCTGGAGGTCCAGCGCCATCAGCATCGATTCGCTGTCGGTGCCGGGGATGGAAATATTGAGCACGTGCGGCGCGCGCTTTCCGCCGCGACCGTGAACGACTGCATCGGGCAGTTTCGCCAGAATCGCGGCTTCGAGGCGATCGCGCAGGGCTGTAAGCCGGGCCGACTCGCGATCGTGCTCGGCGAGTGTCAACTCGGCGGCCGTCGCAAGCGCGACGGCGTACGCGACGTTCTCGGTGCCCGGACGACGGCCGCGATCCTGCGAGCCGCCGAAGAAGAGCGGCTCGAGCGGCGTTCCACGGCGGATGTACATCGCGCCGATTCCTTTCGGCGCGCCGATCTTATGTCCGCTGATCGAGAGAAAGTCGAACGGAGTTTTGCGCGCGTCGATCTCGACTTTTCCGAATGCCTGCACCGCGTCGGTGTGAAAAATCGCGCCCACCGATTTCGCCAGCGGGGCGAGCTCTTCGATGGGCTGGACGGTGCCGATTTCGTTGTTGACCCACATCACGGTGCAGAGCGCGGTATCGCCGCGCACGAGTTCGCGCGCGGAGTTCATGAGCACGGTGCCGGTGGAATCGACCGCAAGCATACGCTCTTCGGCGCCTTCTTTCGACGCTTGATGCACGGACTGCAGCACGGCTTTGTGTTCGATCGGCGAGGTCACGATCGCGTTGCGCCCCTTGGCCTTGAGCACGCGCCAGCCGCCGAGGATCGCGAGGTTGTCGCCCTCCGTGCCACCGGAGGTGAAGCAGAGTTCGTCGGCGTTCGCGCCGAGGCACTTGGCGACGCGTTCGCGCGCGGCATCGAGCGCGGTGCGCGCTTCGCGGCCCCAGCGGTGGGTGCTGGAAGGATTCCCGAAGCGCGGGCCGAAAAACGGCTGCATGGCTTCGAGAACTTCGGGGCGAACCGGCGTCGTCGCCGCGTGGTCTAGATAGATCGGGGTGGGCATAACCCCAAATATAACGGCAAAAGAACAGCAGAACCACGGATTTTCGCTGATAAATACCGGATAACAACCGGATCAAACTTTCAGGGGGAACTACAACTGCGTTTTGCGGTTCCGTTCAAGCACTTCTTCCATCTCATCGAGCGATTTTGGCCAGTCTTTCTTGAGCAATCGCGACATCCCCCGATCCGCGAGCAACTTCCCGCCCGTCTGGCACGTGGCGCAATAGTCGGTTTCGTTGTCCGCATATCGAATCCGCTGAACCGGCGATCCGCACACCGGACAGGGCTCACGGAATTTCCCGTGCACCGCCATCTCGGGTCTGAATGCCGTGACTTTTTCCGGAAACTTGTCGCCGGTTTCGGCACTGAGCCGCGCGATCCAGTCCGTCATGGTCGAGACCGTCGCCGCATGCAATCGCGTGGCCTGTTCATCTGTGATTTTCGACGTGAGCAGGAGCGGCGACAGTTTTGCGCGATGCAATATTTCGTCGGAATACGCATTGCCGATTCCGCTGAATAATCGCGGATCGGCGAGCGACCGCTTGAGCGTGTGATTCTCCGATCGCAGCCGCGCCGCAAAATCCGCAGCCGATGAGTCGAGGATCTCCATCCCGCCGCGATCGAACTCGCGCAGCGCCGCCTCTCCGCGCACGAGATAAATCGACGCGCGCCGCTTGGTGCCCGCCTCGGTAAGCACGAGCGTCCCCGAATCGAACTCGATCGCCGCTAGCGCGAGACGCCGGCTGAGTTTCGGCGTCTTGTCATGCCACTTGAGCCGACCCGCGACCATCAGATGAATCACGAGAAACAAATCCTCATCGAGCACGAACACGATTCGTTTTCCCATCCGGCGCAGGGCACGCACCGTCTTGCCACCGACCTCCGAGATCGGCGGATCGACCGATCGGAGCACGAACGGGCTCACCAACTGCACGCGCCACATGACGTGGCCGGCAACGCGCCGTTCGAGCGCATGCAGATAGACGGTGATATCGGGCAGCTCGGGCATGAAGCTACATTACAGCGCTCACCGCAATCATCCAATGCACGCGATCGGAATAGCGAGCCAGTTCTACCTGTTCCTGCTGCTGGTGTTTCTGCCGTTCATGGCGATTCGGAGCGCCCGCATCTTCAATGCGCCGGCGCAGACCGATGGCGCGGCGGAGAAACGGCCGGTCCCGTCGCGGATCGAGATTTATGTGAACACGAGCTTCATGCTCATCCTGCTGTTCGTGCTCACATGGTTCATGGCGCGCATTTTTCCGTTCGGAATTTTCGCGAGCCCGAACATCGGTGCGCGCGAGGTGCTCGCGGGTCTCGCGGCGCTCGCGCTGATGATCGCCCTGATTCCGGTCAGCAGGCTCATCCGCTCCGCGGAAGAACTCCGCTCCGCACCGGTCAACCGGATGATGCCGCAGGGTTCGCGGGAGACGGCGCTCTACTCGGTCATGTCCGTGGTCGCGGGGATTTCCGAGGAGGCCGCGTATCGCGGCGTGCTCGCGCAAATCCTGATCTATACGCTCGACAATGCGTGGCTCGCGATGCTCATCTCAGCAACGGCGTTTGCGATCGTGCACGGCATTCAGGGATGGAAGAGCGCGATAATCGTGTTCGTCATCGCCTGCCTGATGCACGCGCTGGTCTGGTACACGGGCACACTCGTGATCGCGATGTTCGTCCATGCGATCTACGATCTCGCCGTGCCTACGCTCCGCCGTAAAATTTCGCTCGGACTGCCCAAAGGTCTGGAAAGAAGCGCTGGCTGATCGTCTTTTGGAGATACTTCGCGCCGAGCGTTCCGCCCGTTCCGCCGGTGCCGGGGCCGATGATGCGCTCGACCAGCTGAACGTGCAAAAAGCGCCAGCGCGCGAAGCCCTGCTCATACTCGAGCAGTTCTTCGGCGAGCAGCAGCAGCGTGGTATGCTCCTCGCTCGGGTAGATCTTTTCGATCGTGACGCCGTGCTCGGTGAGCAGCGCGGCGAATAAATCCTGCAGCGTCGGCCGGTCGAGCGCGCGCTGTACGAGCGCCGGAATCGGTCCGTGCTCGGCGAGCGCGTGCAGGAAATGCGGATCTCTCAACCCCGACACGGCTTCAATGGCGCGGAACTGAATGCTCTGGGACCCGCTCGACGATCCGAGGTAGCCGCGGAACTGCGCGAAGCGCTGCGGCGGAAGCGTGTCGAGCGCGGAAAGCTGATTCGTCACGATGCCGACGAGCCCGTTGATGCGCTTGGTGGCCTGCAGCGACGCGGGCGCGTCACCGTTCGACAGCCGCGTGATCAGCGCGTCGAA